>NZ_JBSFHA010000016.1:0-85614 GCF_053596855.1 Streptomyces sp. NPDC001617 | reverse complement strand
AACGGCGCTCCCGCAGCGGACGGGACTCGGACAGCAAACGGCGCTCCCGCAGCGGACGGGACTCGGACAGCAAACGGCGCTCCCGCAGCGGACGGAGCTCGCACAGCAGACGGGACTCGGACAGCGAACAGAGCTCCCGCAGCAGACGGAACCCGGACAACGAACAGAGCTCCCGCGGCGGACAGGGCTCGCGGGGGTCCGGCTCGCGCGGACGGGGCTCCCGCGGCGGTCGAGGCCGGTGCGGTCGGCCCGGCTCCGGCGGGCGTCTGCCCGTGCGGTCGCCGACGTACGCGCCGTGCACACCAACCCCTCGCGCGCGGCTGCCCTTTGGGGCGGTTCGCTGGTGTTCGCCTTGCTGCATACGGGAGTTGTGATCGCCGTCGTACGGGCTCTCGATCTGCCGCTGCCGGCCGGCGAGGTCGCGCTCGCGTATCTCGCGGCCAGCAGCGCCGCCGTGCTGCTGCCCACTCCCGGCGGGCTCGGGTCGCTGGATGCCGCGCTCGCCTGGGCGTTGACCGCGGCCGGGACGTCTGCGCAGGCGAGTGTGTCGGTGGTGATCGGGTATCGGCTGCTGACGGTCTGGGTGCCGTTGGTGCCGGCGTTGCTGGTGCTGGCCGGGCTGGTGCGGGCGAGGGTGCTGTGACGCCTGCGCCCTGGGCGGTCAGGATGTGTTCAGGTTTCCGGTGACAGCGTCGGCCCCATGACATCGGATACGACAACAACGGGCGCGTCCGCGCCTCCCCATCGCCGACCTCGTGCGGGCTGGAACAAGGTTCCCGAGGTCACCGTCTACTTCTGGGTGATCAAGGTGCTGTGCACCACCGTGGGCGAGACGGCGGCCGACCTGCTCAACGAGAAGGCCGGGCTCGGCCTGACCGGTGTGTCGCTGCTGATGAGCGTGCTGCTGGCGGCGGTGCTGGTCGTCCAGTTCCGCACGGCCGGCTACCGGGCCGGCGTGTACTGGCTCGCCGTCGCGCTGATCAGCGTCGTCGGCACCCTCGTCAGCGACAACCTGACCGACAACATGGGCGTGCCGCTGGAGGTCAGCACCTCGGTGTTCGCGGTCGTCCTGGCGGTCGTGTTCGTCGCCTGGTACCGCAGCGAGCGCACCCTGTCCATCCACTCCGTCGACACCCCGCGCCGGGAGTCCTTCTACTGGCTCGCGGTGCTGTTCACCTTCGCCCTCGGCACAGCGGCCGGCGACCTCGTCTCGGAGCGGATGGACCTGGGGTACTGGCTGTCCGCGGTGCTGTTCGGGCTGGCGATCGCCGCGGTCGCGGTGGCGCACTTCTGGCTCGGGCTCGACGCGGTGTGGAGCTTCTGGATCGCGTACGTCCTGACCCGCCCGCTCGGCGCCTCGGTCGGCGACTACCTGTCGCAGGCCACCGGGGACGGTGGTCTGGGCCTGGGCACCGTGGTGACGAGCGCGCTGTTCCTCACGGTGATCCTCGGTCTCGTCGTCTTCCTGGCCATCACTCGCAAAGACGTCACCCGCAAGGACGTGACACAGACGGAACGACAGGAGCTGCCGACCGCATGACCCAGCAACCCCCCACACAGACCGCGGAGTCGACGGCCCTGGGCGGCCTCGGCTCTGCGGCCGTCCGCCGGGACGCGCTGAAGAAGTTACCCGAAGTCACCCTGGCCTTCTGGGTGATGAAGATCGCGGCGACCACTCTCGGCGAGACGGCCGGCGACCTCTTCGCGCAGACCCTGAAGCTGGGCTACTTCCTCACCACGATCGCCCTGTTCCTGGTGTTCGTGGTGACGCTGGTCGTGCAGCTGCGGTCGCGCCGCTACAACCCCTTCTTCTACTGGACCGTGATCCTGTCGACCAGCATGGCCGGCACCACCATGTCCGACTTCATGAACCGGGACGCCAGCGCCACCTACCTCTCCGGCGGGGCGACTTCGCTGGGCTGGGGGCCGCAGGGGCTCGGCCTCGGCTATCCGACGGGCGCGGCGATCCTGATCTCGATCCTGGTCGTCATCTTCGCCGTGTGGCGGCTGACCGGGATGACGTTCGTCATCCGGGACATCGTCAGTTTCCGCGGGGAGGCGCTGTTCTGGTCGGCGATCCTCGTCTCCAACACGCTCGGCACCTCCATGGGTGACTTCCTCTCCGACAGCTCCGGGCTCGGTTACGCCGGCGGGGCGCTGCTCGTGACGGGGATGCTGGTCCTGCTGGTCGCCCTGATGAAGGTGCCGGTCGTACCGAACGTGCTGCTGTTCTGGTTCGCGTTCGTGCTGACCCGGCCGCTCGGTGCGACGGCCGGTGACTTCCTCACCAAGCCGGCCGCCAAGGGCGGTCTCGACCTCGGCACGGCGGGTTCGTCCGCGGTGTTGCTGGCGTTGCTCTTCGGGATGATGGCGTACGCCGGTGTCCGGGAGCGGCGTGACTCGGGCACGGTCAGCCGGACGGCAGTCTGACCACGAAGCGTGCACCGGGGGCGAGTCGATGGTCATGGCCGTGATCGTGGTCGTAGGAGACCTCGCCCCCGGCGGAGCGGGCCAGGCGTCGCGCGAGCGGCAGTCCCAGGCCCGCTCCGGCGTGTCCGTCGTCCGGGTCGGCCCGTCGGCCGGGCTGGAAGAGGTGCGCGGCGAAGGCGGGCGGCACGCCGGGGCCGTCGTCGGTGACGGAGACGCGTACGCCGGTGTCGTCGCGCTCCGCGTGCAGGGTGACGGTCGAGGCGGCGTAGCGCAGGGCGTTGGCGAGCAGAGGGCTGACGATGCGTTCCAGGAGGGCCGGTTGAACGCCTGCTTCCAGCCGGGTGTCGGGGGCGTCGACGGTGACGGTCACCTGGGCGGGAGTGACCTGTTGGCCGGCGAGGCGGTGCAGCGTGGGCAGGACGGGGGCCGTGCCGGGGGCGGTGACCGCGTCCTCACGGGCGGTGGTCAGGAGGGTGTCGCAGATCGTGCGCATCGACTCGGCGGCCTCGGCGATGGTGCGGTGCACGGCCCGGGTCTCGGCTGCGGTGCGGGGGCGCGAGCCGTACCAGTCCAGCTCGGCGACGATGCGGCTGAGCGGAGTGCGCAGCTCGTGCGAGAGCTCGCCGGTCAGCTGCCGCTCGTGCCGCAGCACCGCGCGGATACGGTCCAGGAGGGCGTCCAACGAGGCGCCCAGCCGGGCCAGTTCGGCCGGGCGGTCCGCGCTGCCGAACCGTTCCTCGGAGGCGACCGCGCTCCACTGTGTGGCCTGGTCGGTCATCGCCCCGACCGGACGCAGCGCACGGCCCACCGCCAACCGGGTCAGGGCGTACGTGCAGGCGAGCATCACGGTGTCCAGGACCAGGGAGCCCAGCAGCAGCGTGTCGGCCGAACTCCGGTACGGGGACAGGTCAAGAGCCGTGACGACGGTCGCCGCCTGCCGGGCGCCTGGGACGGGCTCGGCGCACAGCCGGACCGGGCCGGAACCGTGGCCGTCGACGGTGCCGCAGGCACGGCCGCCGTGGCGGGCCAGGTCGTCGGCGACTCGGCTCAGGGGGCCGGCGGAGGGTGGCCGCTCCAACAGCCGGGAGCCCGCGTAGATCCACACATTGGCGTCCAGGAGGCGGTCGTTGGCGGTCTCCAGGACCCGTACCCGGGGACCGGTGGTGTCGACGGTCGTGGCGACGGCGGCGGCCCGGGTGCGCAGTTCGTCGTCCGCCTGACGGCGCAGGTGATGGCGGACCACGGTGTTGAAGACGACGGTGAGGATCACCATCAGGAGCGCGGCGGTGGTGAGGGCGACGAGGGAGAGGCGGCCCCGGAGGGTGCGGGGCGGGAAGGAGGGGCGGCGCAGGGGGGCGCGCGGTGGTGGAGGAGAGTGCGGGGGCGAATCGGGGTCGGTCATGACAGGCGGTGTCCGATGCCGCGGGCCGTACCGATCGTCAGGTCGCTGCCGGCTCCGCGCAGCTTGCGGCGCAGCCGGGTCAGGTACTGGTCGAGGGTGTTGTCGCTGACCTGGGCGCCCTCCGGCCAGGCGGACCGCACCAGGTCACGGCGGCTCACGATCTCCCCCGGAGCCGCCATGAGGGTGGCCAGGAGGCGGAACTCCGTCGGAGTCAGGTCGATCTCGGTGCCGCCGGCCGTGAGGCGGTGCCGGACGGCGTCCAGGACCAGATCTCCGGCCGCGGCGCGGGGTGCGGGTGCCGTGCGCTTGAGGGCGGCGCGCAGTCGGGCGGCGAGTTCGGCCAGGTGGAAGGGCTTGGGCAGATAGTCGTCGCCGCCGGCCGAGAAGCCGGACAGACGGTCGATGAGGCCTTGGCGCGCGGTGAGGAAGATGACGGGGGACGAGAAGCCGTTGGCCCGCAGCGCCTGGCACACGTCCCGCCCGTCCGCGTCCGGCAGCCCCACGTCGACTACGGCCGCGGAGACCCCGTCCCCGGCCAGCCGCAGCGCGGTCGCCCCATCGGCGGCGGGCACGGTGGCGAACCCCTCGTCCCGCAGACCGCGCAGGAGGACGTCACGCAGGGCGTGGTCGTCCTCGACGACCAGGATCTTGTGGTTCATCGGTCTCCGTCGGGGGTGGGGGTGGGCGGGCCGGGGGCGTGGGGCCATGGCTCTTCAGTCGGCCGGGCGCGTCCGGTTCGGGTCCGGGGCGTGTGCCGTGGGCGTGCCGTTCGTCTTCGTGGGCTTCGGTGCCCGACGGCTGCTCCCTGCCACGGATGGGCCGACTCCGGTCGGTTCCGGCGGCAGCCACCTGGCGACGGCCCACCAGCACAGCCCCAGCCAAGCCGTCGCCAGCAACCAGCCGCCGATGACGTCGCTGGCCCAGTGCACGCCGAGGTACACCCGGGTCGCTCCGACCGCCACCGCCCAGCAGACCGCGACCGCGCAGGTCGTGCGGGCGAGATCGGGGCGGGTGCGGCGGGCGAGGGCCCAGCACAGCAGTCCCGCCGTCAGGGCGGAGGTGGTCGCGTGCCCGGAGGGGAAGGCGTAGCCGGAGGCGTGGGTCGCCCAGTCCGCGCGGTTCGGGCGGGCCCGGGCGAACAGTTCCATCAGTCCCGTGCGCACGAATTCCCCGGCGAACAGCACGGCCAGGGCACCGACCACGGCTCTGAGCCGCCCGCCGGCACCACGCCCCGCCATGACCCCGGCCGCCACGACGATCGCGTACGGCCACACACCGGTCCCGGTCGCCGTGAACCAGCGCGCGAGCGCCACCGCGACCGGCGGCCGGTGTCCGAGCCCCCACGCGTGGGCCGCCGTATCACCCGGAAGAGGGGCGCCATGACGCACGGCCACCGCGGTCGCCAGGGCGGCGAACAGCACGGCACAGACGAGGGGCAGCACGAGGGCCAGCGACCACTGCCCCCTGACTCCACACCCCGCCGACCTCACGCCCTCGTCACCAGCACCCTGAACCGACCGTCGGCCATCCACCCCACCAACGGCGCCGCGCGATCGGCGACCCGCACCAGCACCCATGCGAGCCCCGCCCCCAGGGCCAGCCCCACCGCCACGTCGTGCGGATAGTGGACGCCGATCCAGACCCGGGAGACGGCCATCAGGACGGCGGCCACCGCGGCGATGCGGCCCAGCCGGTGGTCGGCCAGGGCCAGGGCCATCGCGGCGGCGCCGGCGATCACCGCGTGGTTGCTGGGGAACGACCAGTCGCCGGCCCCCGGACACGCCTCGACCGTCACGGTGCGCAGGGTCTGACAGGGTCTGTGCTCCGCCACCGCCGACTTCAGCAGGATGTCGGCGACGTACACGACCACCACGATCACGGGGGCCGCCAGCGCCCGCACCATCCGCTGCTCCCCGGCGCCCCGGGCCCGCCACCATGCCGCGAGCATCAGTACCCCGAACAGGGCCAGGCCGTAGTCGGACCAGACGGCGATCACGGTGTTCACCGGGTGCGGTGTGTGGCCGGCCAGGTCCATGATCCACGTGTACAGGCCGCCGTCGACCGACGCGCCTCCGAAGGCCAGGCCGGTCATGAGGAAGCCTCCGAGGACGAGGCTCGGCGGGCCCGCGCGCGGCGGGCCTCCAGGGCGAGCGGGGTCAGGGAGGCGACGACGACCAGGGCGACCAGCGGCAGGAGGTATCGGTCGACGTTCGGGATCGAGGAGCCGAGTGCGTAACCGCTCAGGACCAGGCCGACCGTCCACACCAGGCCGCCGACCGCCTGCCACACCGTGAAGACCCGCACCGGCACGTCGAGCGCCCCCGCCAGCGGGTTCAGCACCGTCCGCACCACCGGCACGAAGCGGGCCAGCACGATCGCCTTGGCATACCCGTACCGCGCGAGCAGTTCCTCGGCGCGCTCGGCGCCCTCGTGCAGCTTCTTCGCTCGGCTGCGGGCCAGCAGCGCACGGCCGCCGCGACGCCCTATCCAGTACCCCGTCTGCGCCCCTAGCAGCGCGCCGACCACGGCCGCGGCCAGTACCTGCGGGAGCGACAGACGCACACCGCCGTGGCCGCCGTCCACGCACAGCAACCCCGCGGTGAACAGCAGGGAGTCACCCGGGAGGAAGAAGCCGACCAGCAGGCCGGTCTCGGCGAACAGCACGACGGCCACGCCGAGCGCGCCGAACGTGGACAGCAGGGATCCGGCATCCAGGACGTTCACCGCCTGGGCCATGGCGAACTGGGCGGCTGCCATGCAGGCGACCCCTCTCATACTGGGACGTGCGCGGAGCGGACACGCTCCTCACCGAGCGACTACAGTTATGTAGACCGTCTACTCCACTGTAGACGAATGAGAGCCGAGGAGCGTTCCCATGCCCGAGGGGCAGATCGACGAGCCGGCCTACGACCCGGCCGACGAGCGCACGGACCGGCGGCCGGCGGGCGAGCTGGAGGCCGGCGTACTGGCCGCGCTGTGGGCCGCCGACGGGCCGCTCACGCCCGGCGCCGTCCAGCTGGAGCTCGGCAACGGCCTCGCCCGCACGACCGTCACCACCATTCTCACCCGCCTGCACGCCAAGGGCATGGTGACCCGGGCGCGCTCCGGCCGCGGTTACGCGTACGCCCCTGCCCAGGACTCCCACGGCCTCACCGCGCGCCGTATGCACGCGGAACTGGACAAGGGCGAGGACCGCGGCACCGTCCTCGCCCGCTTCGTCTCCGACCTGAGCCCCGAGGACGAACAGCTCCTGCGCAGCCTGCTGGACGGGGCAGGGGCGGCGGACGAGACGGCGCCCTGACGGACGTGCCGCAACAGGGCCGCTCGCAACGGGAAGACGGTCGCACGGACCCCTCTGCCGGTCACCCCGAGTAGGCTGATCGACAACGGACCGGCGGCCCCTGGAGGAACCCGTGATCTACGCCGTGTGGCTTCCGCTGCTCGTGCCGTTGCTGGCCGTGCCGTCGGCCCGGCGGGGTGCCGAGTTGCTGCCACCCCGGGCCGCCGCCTGGGCCCTGAGCGGCCTCGCACTGGTCCTCGCCGTCGCCAGTACGGCGGCGCTGACGCTGCTCGCGCTCGCCGGGGCCCTGCGGCTGCCCTTGGTCGCGGCGCTCGGTCATCTCTCCCCGCACCCGCTGGGTGACGGCTCCCCCGCCACCGTGCCAGCCGCGATCCTGGCCGGCCTCACGCTGACCGGCGTCGGCGCCCTGCTGCTGCGCCGGACCCGTCGGCACCTGCGCGAACTGCGCGCCGCCCACCGGCAGTTCGGTGACGAGGCAACGGCCGGCGGCCTCTCCGTACGGCACGACGGGCGCCCCGACGCCTACGCCCTGCCCGGTCGACCGGGCCGCATCGTGGTGACCACCGGCATGCTGCGCGCCCTCGACGCGCGCGAGCGCGAGGTGCTCCTCGCCCATGAGCGCGCCCATCTCACCTGCCGCCACCACCTGTTCCTCGCCGCCGTCGAGTTCGCCGCCGCCCTGCACCCGGCACTTCGCGGCCTGCGCGCCCCGCTCTCGTACGCACTGGAGCGCTGGGCCGACGAGGTCGCCGCGCAGGCGACCGGCGACCGCACCCTCACCGCCCGCGCCGTCGGCCGCGCCGCGCTCGCCGCCCACGCGGCCGGCCCCGCACCCCGCCCCCGGCTGTCCCTCACGGCCACCGCGGGCCCGGTCCCCCGCCGCGTCACCGCCCTCCTGAACAAGCCCGCCCCCACCGGCCGTCTGCTCCCCCGCGCCCTGGCCGGTCTGCTCCTCGCCTGCGTGGCCCTGTCGGCCACCGCAGCCCTGGACGCGGCCACCGACCTGCACAACGGCATCGAGATCGCGCAGGGCGAGAGCGGCCACTTCTCCGGCCACGGCGACGGCGACTGACCTCGGCCGGTCCACGACCTCCGCGACGAACACCCCCCACCGCCCGGTGAATTGACGTTTGCCCGGTGCGCCGACCCCCATCACGCCCGCCTGTGTGGCATGCTCCCGTCAATAGGCACGCAGCCCACGGCCGCCCACCGACGCACCCCAGCCGGCCGGGCAGTCGCCGAGCAGGCCGGAATCCCGGCCGCCGCAAAGGAGTTACGCGTGAGAACCACCCCCCACAGATCCATCGCCGCGCGCGCCCTCGCCGTCGCCGCGCTGGCCGCCGTCTCCCTGCTTCCCGTCCACCCGGCGTCAGCCGCACCCGACGCCGCCGCGGCCTGCACACCGACCCAGGCAGTCGCCAACGGCGGCTTCGAGAGCGGTACTTCGTCCTGGACCCAGTCGTCCACGAGCGTGATCACCAGCCGGTCCGGCCAGTCCGCCCACGGCGGCACCAGCTTCGCCTGGCTCGACGGCACCGGCGGCACACACACCGACACGCTCTCGCAGAGCGTGACGATCCCGTCCGGCTGCAGCACCGCCACCCTCTCCTTCTGGCTCCACATCGACACCACCGAGACGACCTCGTCCACCGCCTACGACAAGCTGACGGCGAAGATCGGCAGTACGACGCTGGCGACGTACTCGAACCTCGACAAGGCCACGGGGTACGTGAAGAAGTCGCTGGACGTGTCGTCGTTCGCGGGCCAGACCGTCACGGTGGCCTTCACCGGCACCGAGGACTCCAGCCTCCAGACCAGCTTCGTGCTCGACGACATCGCCCTCGACACCTCCGGCGACACCACTCCGCCGGCGGACTCGACACGGACGCCCGCCGCACCCTCGTACACCGTGAACCTGAGCAGCAACACCGCCGGCACCGTCTGGACCGGCCACGAGAGCGCGACCTTCACCAACGCCTCCTCGACCGCGCTGAGCGAGGTGTACCTGCGGCTGTGGGACAACTACCACGGCACCTGCGACGCCATGCCGATCGCGGTCACCAACGTCAGTGGCGGTACGGCCGGTTCGCTCTCCGTCGGCTGCACGGCCCTCCAGATCACCCTGCCGACACCCCTGACGCAGGGTCAGTCGGCCACGATCGGCTTCGACTTGGGCATCACCGTGCCCAGCGGCGCCGACCGGTTCGGTCATGACGGGGCGTTCAACAACATCGGCAACGCACTGCCGGTCCTCGCGGTCAAGGACGGTTCGGGCTGGCACCTGGACCCGTACACGAACAACGGCGAGTCGTTCTACTCCCTGGCCGCCGACTTCAAGGTGACGCTGGACCACCCGAGTTCACTGCTGGTTCCGGCCACCGGCACCTCGACCGACACCCCCGGCTCCAGCGGGCGCACAGTCACGACGGCCACCGCGTCGAAGGTCCGTGACTTCGCCTGGGCGGCCGGTCCGTTCAGCAAGATCTCCGGCACCTCGACCGCCGGAACGGCCATCAACATCTACTCCGTCTCGGGCATCAGCTCCTCCGACGCCCAGTCGATGCTCAGCACCGCGAAAACGGCGGTCGACGCACACGCCGGCCGCTTCGGGGCCTACCCCTACAGTGAGTTGGACGCGGTCATCGACAACAACTACTGGTTCGGCGGCATGGAGTACCCGGGCTTCG
This sequence comes from Streptomyces sp. NPDC001617, assembly GCF_053596855.1. Lineage (NCBI taxonomy): Bacteria > Bacillati > Actinomycetota > Actinomycetes > Kitasatosporales > Streptomycetaceae > Streptomyces > Streptomyces sp. NPDC001617. Next base: position 75,794 of record NZ_JBSFHA010000016.1, on the reverse strand, counting down.
TCCTCGACCTCGTCAGCACCACCGCGCTCACCCACGAGATCGGCCACCAGTGGTGGTACGGCATCGTCGGCGACGACGAGTACAACAGCCCCTGGCTGGACGAGGCGTTCACCGACTACTCCACCGACCTGGCCCTCGGCAAGACCGGCACCAACTGCTGGAGCAGCGTCTCGTGGGCCTCGTCGGCGGAGAAGATCACCAACTCCATGGCCTACTGGGACGCTCACTCGTCCCGGTACTCCACCGTCGTCTACGGCTACGGCAAGTGCGCCCTGCACGATCTGCGACGGCTGATCGGTGACACGGCGATGACCAACTTGCTCAAGAACTACGCGAGTTCGCACTGGTACGGCGTCTCGACCACCGCCGAGTTCAAGGCGGCCGCACAGGCGGCGACCAGCACGGATCTGACGTCCTTCTGGAGTACACACCGTATCGACGGCTGAGCCGAGGGAGGTCAGCTCACCGGGACGAGGAAGGTCAGCACCGAGGCGTCCTCCTCTATCAGCGGGGCGAGCACGGCGTTGAACGGGCCGCCGTACGGAGCCTTCAGGTGCGCCTGGAAGGCGTCCTCGTCCCGGTAGACCTCGTAGATCCAGAAAGCACGTGGATCGGCCTCCTTGGTGAGGACGTCGAAGACGAGGTTGCCCTCCTCCTCGCGCACCTTCTTGGCGTAGTCGAGGATCAGGCGGGCGACCTCGTCCTCCGCTCCCTCGCGGGCGGTGAACTCGGCGAGCAGGGTCTTGGGCATGGTGGCGTGTCCTTCGGGGTCGTCGGGGTCGTCGGGGCCGTCAGGCGTGGTCGGCGGTGGTGAGCGGGGTCAGCTGGTGCTGCCAGGGCGGGTTGGGGCCGGGGACCGAGCAGGTCAGGGCCGCCACCCGGGTGGCGAAGAGGCAGGCGTCCGCGACCTCGTCGATGCGGAGGTCCGTCAGTCGGCCGCCGAGCAGGCCGCGGGTGCCGAGGTGGTGCAGCAGCCCGGCGGTGAAGGAGTCCCCCGCACCCACCGTGTCGACGACATCGACCGGCACGGCGGGCAGTTGTACCCGCTCGCCGTCGAGCGAGGCCAGGACGCCGTCTCCACCTCGGGTGATCACGACGAGCCGTGCGCCGGCCGCGTGCCAGCTGTCGCACGCCTGCTCGGGCGGGGTGCCCGGCAGCAGCAGCTCCAGGTCGTCCTCGCTGAGGCGCAGCACGTCGGCGAGGCCGCACCAGTGGGCCAGCCGGGCCCGGTAGACATCCGGGTGGACGAGCAGGGGCCGGACGTTGGGGTCGATGCTGATCGTCGCCCGGGACGCGGCCTCGGCCAGGAAGTCCTCCACCACCACCGCGCCGGGCTCCTGGACCAGGGCCAGGGAACCGGTGTGCAGACAGGCCGTTTCGGCCAGGTCGACCCGGGCCAGTTCACCGGACGTCCACTGCCAGTCGGCGGTGTTCTGGGCGTGGAAGGAGAACGCGGCCTGGCCCCGTTCGTCCAGCTCCGCCACGGCCAGCGTGCTGGGCTCGGCGGCCCGGACGGCATATGACAGGTCGACCCCGGACTCCTCCAGGTGGGCGCGGAAGAGGCGGCCGAAGACGTCGTCCGACAGGCGTGCGAGGAAGCGGGCCGGGGTGCCGAGCCGGGCCAGGGCGACCGCCGTGTTCGCCGGGCCGCCGCCCGGCAGGACGCGCAGGGCGAGTTCGCCGGAAGCGCTCGCGGGGTCGACGAAGGCGTCCGCGACGCACTCCCCCAGGACGGTGATCTGGCGCGGGCTCATGAGCTGCTCTTCTCTGACGGACGTACGGGCACACCGGCCGCGCGTTGCCGATTTGTGACAAGCACAAGGCATTGACGTTGCCGGGAACCGGAGTCCATCATCCTCGCCATGCAGTGTCAACGATGACATAAGTCAACGATGACATCTCGGGACGGCATCCACCGATGCCGGCCGCGCCGCTCGCAATCCCGCAGGAGTCGTTCATGTCTCGCACCTCTCGTCTGCCCGTTTCCCTCCTCAGAGTCGCCGCGTGCACGGGCGTCGCCGCACTCACGCTGACCGCCTGTGGGTCCGGCTCCGGATCGAGTTCCACCAGCGCCGGTTCGGGCAGCATCAAGGTCGGCCTGATCACCAAGACCGACACCAACCCGTTCTTCGTGAAGATGAAGGAGGGCGCCGAGAAGGCCGCCAAGGCGGACGGTGCCCAACTGGTCACCGCCGCCGGCAAGTTCGACGGCGACAACGCCGGTCAGGTGACCGCGATCGAGAACATGGTCGCCTCCGGTGTGAAGGGCATCCTGATCACCCCGAGCGACTCCAAGGCCATCGTGCCCGCGATCGCCAAGGCCCGCGCCAAGGGCGTCCTGGTCATCGCCCTGGACACGCCGACCGAGCCGCAGAGCGCGGTCGACGCCCTCTTCGCCACGAACAACCTCAACGCCGGCAAGCTGATCGGCCAGTACGCCAAGGCCGCGATGAAGGGCAAGACGGCGAAGATAGCCACCCTCGACCTGGCGCCGGGCGTCTCGGTGGGCGTGCAGCGGCACAACGGCTTCCTGCAGGGCTTCGGCGCCACCGACAAGGACGTCGCCTGCGCCCAGGACACCGGCGGTGACCAGGCCAAGGGCCAGACGGCGATGGAGAACTGCCTGCAGAAGGCGCCCGGCATCAACCTCGTCTACACGATCAACGAGCCGGCCGCGCTGGGCGCGTACACCGCGCTCAAGGCCAAGGGCCGGGAGAAGGACGTCCTGATCGTCTCCGTCGACGGCGGCTGCACCGGCACCCAGGCGGTCAAGGACGGCAAGATCGCCGCCACGTCGCAGCAGTACCCGCTGAAGATGGCCTCCCAGGGCGTCCAGGCCGTCGTGGACTACGCCAAGGGCGGCAAGAAGGCGTCCGGCTACACCGACACCGGCGTCAACCTGATCACCGACAAGGCGCAGGCCGGGGTCACGTCGAAGGACACCGCGTTCGGCCTGCAGAACTGCTGGGGCTAAGCCGCCGCCGTGTCCGTACGACAGTCTTCCGACAAGGACTTCGCATGACAGCCACGACCACGCCACCGGGCACCTCGTCGCCGTACGCCGAGCTGAAGGCGCCCGGCGTGGCCCGCCGACTGCTCACGGCACCGACCACGGGTCCGCTGGCCGCTCTCCTTCTGGCCTGCGCCTTCTTCTCCCTCTCGACCGACCAGTTCCTGACCGGCGGCAACTTCTCGCTGATCGTGCAGCAGGTCATGGTGGTGGGCACGCTCGCCATCGGGCAGACGCTGATCATCCTCACCGCGGGCATCGACCTGTCCTGCGGTGCCGTGATGGCCTTCGGCAGCATCATGATCGCCAAGATGGCGGCGCAGGGCACCCTGCCGCCGCTGCTCGCCATCGCCCTGGGCATCGCCGTGTGCGGGGGCTTCGGGCTGGTCAACGGGCTGCTGGTGCAGAAGATCCCGCTGCCGCCGTTCATCGTCACGCTCGGCATGCTGAACGTGGCGTTCGCGCTGACCCACATCTACTCCGCGGAGCAGACGGTCACCAACCTGCCCGGCCCGCTGACGGCCCTCGGGGAGACCTTCCCGCTCGGGCACACCGACATCACCTACGGCTCCCTCGTCACCATCGCCCTGTTCCTCCTGCTCGCCTACGCGCTGAGCAACACCGGCTGGGGCCGGCACGTCTACGCGCTGGGCAACAGCCAGGAGGCCGCGCGCCTCAACGGCATCCGCACCTCCCGGCTGACCATCGGCATCTACACCGTCGCGGGCCTGCTCTACGGCATCGCCGCCCTGCTGCTCATCTCCCGCACCGGAGTGGGCGACCCGCAGGCCGGCCAGACCGACAACCTCGACAGCATCACCGCCGTGGTACTGGGCGGCACCAGCCTCTTCGGCGGGCGCGGTTCGGTACTGGGCACCTTCATCGGTGTCCTCATCGTCGGTGTGTTCCGCAACGGGCTCCAGCTGATGGGCGTCGCCTCGATCTACCAGACGCTGATCACCGGCGTCCTGGTGATCCTCGCGGTGACCGTCGACCAGATCTCCCGGAAGAAGGCCCGATGACCGCCACCTCCACCCCGACGCCCGTGCTGCAGGCCCGTGGTCTGGTCAAGCGGTACGGCCATGTCACCGCCATCGACGGCGCCGACTTCGACCTGCTGCCGGGCGAGGTCCTGGCCGTGATCGGAGACAACGGCGCCGGCAAGACCAGTCTGATCAAGGCGCTGACCGGCGCGGTGATCCCCGACGCGGGCGAGATCCGCCTGAACGGGAAGCCGATCACCTTCTCCGGTCCGCAGAGCGCCCGTGCCCACGGCATCGAAACCGTGTACCAGGATCTCGCCGTGGCCGCCTCCATGGACATCGCCTCCAACATGTTCCTGGGGCGCGAGCTGCGCCGGCCCGGTGTTCTCGGCAGTGCCTTCCGGATGCTGGACAAGAAGCGGATGCGCCAGGAAGCGGCCGAGCACATGGCCGACCTCAAGATCGGTCTGCGCTCGCTGACGCAGTCGGTGGAGACGCTCTCCGGCGGGCAGCGGCAGGCCGTCGCGGTGGCCCGTGCCGTCGCCTGGGCGAACAGCGTCGTCGTCATGGACGAGCCGACCGCCGCCCTCGGTGTGAAGGAGTCCGGTCAGGTCCTGGACCTGATCCGGCGCGTCCGGGACAAGGGCATGCCGGTGGTGCTGATCAGCCACAACATGCCGCACGTCTTCGAGATCGCGGACCGCATCCACGTCCACCGGCTGGGCAGGCGGGCCGCCGTGATCAAGCCCTCCGACTACTCGATGGCGGAGGTCGTCGCCATCATGACCGGGGCGCTCACCGTCGACGAGGCCGGAGGTACTGTCGTAGCCGATTCCGAGGCGGCGAAGGCCGCGGGAGTCCAGGCCAACTGACAACACACTCACAGGTTCCGGCCGAGGCCGCGGCCGGATCCGACGAGCACAGGAGACCGTTTCCTCCATGGCAGCCAGCCGCCGCCCGACCCTGGCCGACGTCGCCCGCGAGGTCGGTGTCAGCGCCAAGACCGTCTCCCGTGTCCTCAACGAGGACGGCCCCGCCTCCGCGGAGACCAGGAAGCAGGTCCTGGCGGCCGTCGCCAAACTGGGCTTCCAGCCGAACCTGATGGCCCGCAACATCCGCGTCGGCGGGCCCGACACCACGATCGGGCTCGTCATCCCCGATCTGGCCAACCCGTTCTTCGGGGCCGTGGCCAGGAGCATCGAGGACACGGTGCGCGACCGCGGGCTGACCCTGCTGATGGGCTCCTCCGCGGACGATCCCGACCGAGAGCGCGCGCTGACGGACAAGTTCCTCGCCCGCCGGGTCAGCGTCCTGATGGTCGTGCCGTCGGTGGGCGCCGACCACTCCCACCTCAAGACCCACCGCACCAGGGGCCTGCCCGTCGTCTTCCTCGACCGCCCCGGCGTGGGCCTGTCCACGGACAGCGTGGTGAGCTCCAACCGCACCGGCTCCCGCGAGGGCGTCGCCCACCTCGTCGCCCACGGACACCGGCGCATCGGCTTCGTCGGCGACCTGCCCGTCAGGCTCTACACCCGCCGCGAGCGACTGGCCGGCTACCGCGAGGCCCTGCAGGAAGCGGGCCTGCCCGTCGACCGCGCCCTGGTCGCCAACGCCCATGACCAGCAAGCGGCTTCGGCCACGACGGCCCAGCTCCTCGCTCTGCCGGACCCGCCGACCGCGCTCTTCGCCGGGAACAACATCGTCGCGCTGGGGATAGTCAGCGAACTCGCCCGCAGCAAACGCAAGGACGTCGCGGTCGTCGCCTTCGACGACGTGGAGCTGGCCGAGGCCCTCGAACCGGCCCTGACCGTCGTCGCCCAGGACCCCGAGGAGATCGGCCGCGCCGCGGCGGCCACGGCCCTGTCCCGCCTGGACGGCGACCGCACCCGGGCCCGTACGGTGACGGTGCCGACGCGGCTGATCGTGCGGGGCTCGGGAGAGCAACTGCTGGGCGGGGATGACACCTGACACTTCGTCTGACGACTGGGTGACCGGCCTCGCCCGCTCTCCTCACACCATCGCGGCGAACGCGTCGTACGCCCGCTGGTCGAAGAGCACGAACCTGACCTCCTCGACCGACGTGTCGGCTGCCCGCACCGTCTCCACGGCGATGCGGGCCCCGTCGTCCATGGGCCACCCGTAGATGCCGGTGGAGACGGCGGGGAAGGCGACGGTACGGGCGCCCAGCTCGTCGGCGATCCGCAGGGACTCCCGGTAGCAGGAGGTCAGCAGCCCGGAACGGTCGTCGGACCCCGACCAGACCGGACCGACCGTGTGGATCACCCACCGCGCGTCCAGCTTCCCGGCGGTCGTGGCGACCGCCTGGCCCGTGGGCAGGCCCTTGCCGTACTTCGAGGCGCGGAGCCTGCGGCAGTCCTGCAGGATCTCCGGGCCGCCACGGCGGTGGATGGCGCCGTCGACGCCACCGCCGCCGAGCAGCGAGGAGTTCGCCGCGTTGACGATGGCGTCGACGGACTGCTGGGTGATGTCGCCCTGGACGAGCGTGATGCCGGTCATGAATGCCTCTATACCAGCCACTCCCGTCCCGGGCGCGTCGATCACCGGGCGACGGGCAGCGACCGCGGTCCGTGGATCGCCGACCGCGACAGCGCCAGGTCTCCGGAAGCGCCGTGAGCCGCAGTCCGGGCGGCCGGTCGAAGAGGGCGGACAGGCCGATCTGGAGCTCGGCGCGGGCGAGGGACCGGCCGACGCACCGGTGCGGCCCGCGGCCGAAGGCCAGGTGACCTGCGCTCATGTCCCGGCCGATGTCGAATGTGTCGGGGTCCTCGTAGACCGCCGGGTCCCGGTCGGCCGCCTGGAGCGCCACGCCCCCACCCTCCCCGGCCCGGATGCGCACGCCGCCCACCTCGACGTCCTCGGTAGCGATGCGCATCCCGGACTGGCCACGGTGAGATACCGCAGCAACTCCTCGCCGGCGTCCGGCCACAGGACGGGGTCGGCCCGCAGGGAGGCGAGCTGCTCGGGGGGCGCAGGAGGGCCATGACCGCCGGCGGGAACATGTTCGCCGTCGTCTCGTGGCCCGCGATCAGCAGCAGGGCCGCGGCCCCGACCGCCTCCTCAACCGTGATCTCGCCGGTGCCCGGACGAGAAGCGCGAGGTCGGAAAGGCGCACGGCAGATCCGGAGTCGAAGCGGGAGACCTTGGATCGGCGCTAGGCCTGCTGTCGCAGCCGCCGCCAGACGGCCTTCGCCGCGTTGTGCCCCGACATGCCGTGCACGCCCGGGCCCGGCGGGGTGGCCGACGAGCAGAGGAAGACGGCCGGGTGCGGGGTGCTGTACGGGGTCAGGGAGAGCTTGGGGCGCAGCAGGACCTGGAGTCCGCTGACCGCGCCGGAGGCGATGTCGCCGCCGACGTAGTTGGCGTTGCGGGCGGCGAGCTCGGCCGGCCCCGCGGTGGCACGGGCGAGGACGCGGTCGCGGAACCCCGGTGCGAAGCGCTCCAGTTGACGCTCCATGACATCCGTGAGGTCGCCCGTCCAGCCGCTCGGGACATGGGCGTAGGCCCAGAAGACCTGCTTGCCCTCGGGGGCGCGGGTGGGGTCGACGATCGAGGGCTGGACCGTGATCATGAACGGCCGGTCGGGCGCGCGGCCCTCACGGGAGGCCGCGCGCAGGGCGGCGCCGATCTCCGCGCTGTCCGCGCCGATCTGCACGGTGGTGGCGGCGCGGGCCTCCTCGGCGGTCCACGGCACCGGGCCGTCGAGCGCGTAGTCGACCTTGAAGACTCCTGGGCCGTACTTGTACTTCTCGTAGGAGCGCCCGAAGCCGGCGATCCGGGCCAGGGCGGTGGGCGAGGTGTCGAAGACGTAGGCGCGGGCAGGCGGCAGATCGTCGAGGCGCTTGACCTCGTAGTCGGTGTGGACCAGGCCGCCGAGGTCCTTCAGATACGCGGTCAGCGCGTCGGAGATGGACTGGGAGCCGCCGCGGGCCACGGGCCAGCCGCGCGCGTGGGCGGCGAGGGCGAAGACGAGGCCGACGGCGCCGGTGGCGAATCCGCCGAGCGGGGCCATCACATGCGCGACCAGACCGGAGAAGAGGGTCTTGGCGCGCTCCTCGTGGAAGCGGCGGGTCAGCCAGGTCGACGGGGGCAGACCGACCAGGCCGAAGCGGGCCAGGGTGACCGGGTCGCGCGGGAGCGCGGTGAGCGGCAGGGACATGAAGTCACGGGCGAGGGTGTCCCACTTGGGCAGGAACGGCTCGACCAGCCTGCGGTACGCGCCCGCGTCCCGGGGGCCGAAGGAGGCTGCCGTCTCGGCGACCGAGCGGGCCAGCACGGCCGCGGTGCCGTCGGGGAAGGGGTGGGCCATGGGCAGCTCGGAGTGCAGCCACTCGAGGCCGTACCGCTGGAGGGGCAGGGCGCGGAAGGCCGGGGAGTTGATGCCGAGGGGGTGGGCCGCGGAGCACGGGTCGTGCAGGAAGCCGGGGAGGGTGAGCTCTTCGGTGCGGGCTCCTCCGCCGACGGTGTCGCGGGCTTCGAAGACGGCGACGGAGAAGTTGCGCCGCGCCAGCTCGACGGCGGCCGTCAGTCCGTTTGGTCCCGCGCCCACGACGACTGCATCGAGCATCGACGGCACCCCTTCGTCAGTCGACGGCCAGTGGGGATCAGGATATGCCGGGGGTCCGACAGTCCAGGGGCCGGGGAAGGACGTTCGCCCAAGGAACCGGGCCCAGCGGTTGTACACGACTGCAGGTCGTGGGGTGATTCGCGCCCACGGGGCGGAACCGCATATCGATGCAGCCCCGCACCCCTGAGTGGGTCACCGCGCCCTTTGCGGAGAAGTCCCACCACTCACTGCAGAAGTCCCACCACCCTGCGCGCCGTCACCTCGTCTCGGGCCGCCGTGAAGGGGAGGGCGTTACCGCCGGTTATGCGGAAGGGTTCTCCCGCGGCCGTCAGGTGGGTGCCGCCGGCCTCCTCGACCAGGAGGATGCCGGCCGCGTGGTCCCAGGCGGCCTCCCAGGAGAAGGCGGTCGCGTCCAACTCGCCGCGGGCGACGGCGAGATACTCCAGGCCTGCCGAGCCGCAGGCGCGGGGGGCGACGCCATCGGTCCACAGGCCGAGCAGGGCGCGCTTCTGGTCGTCCGTCGTGTAGTCGGGGTGCGAGGTGGCCACTTCCAGGTCGCGGCCGGGGGTGGGCGAGCCGGCGAACAGGCGCTCGCCGTCGAGGCGGGCGCCCTGGCCCCTGATGGCGGTGGCCAGCTGGTCGCGGGCCGGGGCGTAGGTCCAGGAGGCGAGCAGCACTCCTCGGTGGGCGAGCGCGACCAGCGTGCAGAAGCCGGGCTCGCCGCGCACGAACTGGCGGGTGCCGTCGACCGGGTCGACGATCCAGACCGGGGCGTCGCCCTGTATCGCCTCGTACGTCGCCGGGTCGGCGTGCACCGCCTCCTCGCCGACCACGACCGACCCGGGCAGGAGGGCACCGAGTGCCTCGGTGAGGTACCGCTCGGCCAGCCGGTCGGCGTCGGTCACCAGGTCATGGGGTCCGGCCTTCTGGTCCACCTCGTGTGCGGCGAGCCGGCGGAAGCGGGGCATGATCTCGGCCGCGGCGGCCTTGCGGACCGCCTCCTCCACGTCGGCCGAGCGGCGGGCGAGAAACTCGTCGATGGTTTCCGTTTCTTCGATCATGCCTCCATGAGAGCACGCACCACTGACAATCCCCACCCGCCCGATGGACTCCCGGTGGAATCGGCATGAACTCGCGGTGCGGCGACAACGGTCCCGCTTCGTCCTCAGCGGCCGACCGCGTATCCCTGCATGCCCCTCGGGTTCGCCGCCGCCGACAGCACTCCGGTGCGTGGGTCCCGGGCGACCGCGCACAGGCGGCCCTCCGACCAGGGGTCGCCGATGGTCACGTCGTGGCCGCGGCGGCGCAGCTCCGCCACGACGGCCGGGTCCGTGCGGGACTCCAACGTGATGCTGCCCGGCCGCATCCCGCGTGGGTAGAAGGAGCCCGGGAAGCTGTCGTTGTGCCAGTTCGGGGCGTCGATCGCGCCCTGGAGGTCGAGGCCGCCGCGGGTGCGGGCGCTCAGGGCGACGGCGAGGAAGAAGTGCAGCTGCCACTGGTCCTGCTGGTCGCCGCCGGGCGTGCCGAACGCCAGCACCGGGACGCCGTCGCGCAGGGCGATGGAGGGGGTCAGGGTGGTCCGGGGACGGCGGCCGGGGGTGAGAGAGTTCGGCAGGCCCTCCTCCAGCCAGGTCATCTGCAGCCGGGTGCCGAGCGGGAAGCCGAGCTCGGGTACGACGGGGTTGGACTGGAGCCAGCCGCCGCTGGGAGTGGCGGCGACCATGTTGCCCCAGCGGTCGACGACGTCCAGGTGGCAGGTGTCGCCACGGGTGGCACCGTCGGCCCGGACGTCGGGGTCGGCGCCACGCGCGCGTGGGTGACTGGCGGGCTCCGGCCGACCGGCACGCACGCGTGGGTCGTCGATGGTCTCCGGCTCACCCGGCACCGCCGAGGCCGCCCGCTCGGCCACCGTCGGCTCACCCACGCCCAGGGGGTTGAACCCGGGGTCGTCGGTGGCGACCACGTGCGCGTGCGCGCTGAGTCGTGGTGTGCGCCCCCCGGGGCTGCCGGGCCGCAGTTCGTGTGCCGCCCTGTCGGAGATGAGGCTGCGGCGGCCCGCGTTGTAGTCCGCCGAGAGCAGTTCCGTGAGCGGAACCTCGGCGGCGTCGCCGTACCAGGCCTCGCGGTCGGCCATGGCGAGCTTGCAGCCCTCGATGAGCAGATGGACGTAGTCGGCGGAGCCGTACGCGGGCAGCTCGGGCGGGAGCAGGGCCAGCTGCTGGAGCAGGACCGGGCCCTGGCTCCAGGGGCCGGCCTTGCACAGGGTCCAGCCGTTCCAGTCGTACGTCGCCGGGGCCTCGTAGGTCGCGGACCAGCCGGTGAGGTCGGCGGCCGTGAGGGTGCCGGTGTGGCGCTCGCCGCTGGTGTCCATGGTGGGGCGCCCGGACTGTCGTAGCAGGGCCTCGGCGACGAAGCCGGAGCGCCACACCTCGCGCGCGGCCTCGATCTGCGCGACCCGGTCCCCGGCTCCCTCCACCTCGGCGAGCAGTCGCCTCCAGGTGGCGGCCAGGGCGGGGTTGCGGAACAGCTCGCCCGGCTGCGGTGCCCTGCCACCCGGCAGGTACACCTCCGCCGAGGACGTCCACTCCGTCTCGAACAGCTGCCGTACCGCCTCGACGGTCGCGCCGACGTTCTCCACGGGCGCGTGTCCGTCCTCGGCGTACCCGATGGCGTACCCGAGGACGTCGGCGAGGGACTTGGTGCCGTGGTCCCGCAGCAGGAGCATCCAGGCGTCGAACGCGCCCGGCACGGCGGCGGCGAGCGGCCCGGTGCCGGGGACGAGGTCCAGGCCGAGTCCCTGGTAGTGGGCGACCGTCGCCCCGGCCGGCGCGACGCCCTGTCCGCACAGCACCCGCACCTCGCCACCCGCCGGCGCGAGCAGGATCGGCACCTCGCCGGCGGGCCCGTTGAGGTGCGGCTCGACGACGTGCAGCACGAACGCCCCCGCCACGGCCGCGTCGTACGCGTTGCCGCCGGCCTCCAGTACGGCCATCGCCGACTGCGAGGCGAGCCAGTGGGTGGAGGAGACCATGCCGAACGTGCCCTGCAGGGTCGGCCGGGTCGTGAACCGCATCTCTCACCTCGCTGCTCGGGCGCCTCGGTGGGTCCGATGCGATCACACCTCACCGCCGATCACAACCACGCCGAAGCGCGGCCGCCGCAGCGCGGCCCGGACAGGGATCTACGAAGATTTTGCGAACTCGCAAAGCCCCCTTGAACCGGCCTCCACCTGCACCAAGTCCCCTTTGTCCGGTCCAACGCGCGCCCGGTAATCCCGAGTTCACCTCGGTTCCCTTCCTCCGGGTCTACGCGCGTGGTGTCATGCCCACGCTCACCACCCCCCACGTGGGCATCAACTCGACTAGGAGTCACGCATGTTGTGGAAGGTCTTCGGGCGTGCGGGTGTCGCTCTGGCGGCCGGAGCGACGGTGGTCGCCACCGCCGTTCCCGCGAACGCCGCGAGCTATTCCGCTTTCGCCTTCTCGCTCAGCAGCAGCGAGCCCACGATCTACGACTTCATCAACTCGGCCACCACGTCGCTCGACATGACGATGTACGAGCTCGAGGACACCACCGCCGTCAACGACCTGATAGCCCTGGAGGACGACGGCGTCACGGTGCGGGTGGTCCTCGACCGCCAGCACAAGACCGCCAACAACGCGGCGTACACCGCGCTGACGAACGCGGGTGTGGGGGTGGTGTGGTCGTCGTCCAGCTTCGTCTACACGCACCAGAAGACGATCACCGTCGACGCCACCAAGTCGCTGGTCCTCACCGGCAACCTCACCTCGCAGTACTACGCGACCGGCCGCGACTACGGTGTCTTCACCGACGACACCCGTGATGTCGCCGCCATCGAGAAGGTCTTCAACGCGGACTACGCGGGGACGTCGATCACCCCCACCGACGGCGACCATCTGCTCTGGTCCCCGACCGACTCCCGCAGCCGGCTGCTGTCCGTGATCAACGGGGCGACGGAGACACTGGACGTCGAGGAGTTGGAGTTCAGCGACAGCACGGTGGTCGATGCGATCGCGGCGAGAGCGGAGGCGGGGGTGACGGTGCGGGTGGTGCTGGAGACGCCGGGGGACTACTCCAGCGAGGTGTCCGAGATCGAGGACGCGGGTGGCACGGTCGTCGGGTACTCCGACCCGGACGGGTTCTACATCCACGCGAAGGCCATGGTCGCCGACTATGGGCTGTCCACTCAGAAGGTGGAAGCCGGGTCCATGAACATCAGCAGCAACTCCCTGTCCAACAACAGGGAGTTGGGGATCATCCTGACCGGGACGGGGGTGGCTCAGTCGGTGGCGACCACCGTCGAGAGCACGTTCAACAGCGACTACTCGGGTGGTACGGCAGCGTAGGTCGTCGGCTGACGGTCGGCGGGAGTGCGCCTGCCGACGGTGAGCAGGTGTCCGCTTGCGCCCAGGAGCGTGGGCTCGGACTCGGTGCGGCGGGTTGCTGCCAGGACGGCCTCCCGTCGCTCCGGGTCGTCCAGCCAGTCCTCGATTCCGCCCATCAGCCAGGCCAGGCCCTCCAGGCCGTACTGGCCCTCGACCGTGAGGCCGGCGTCGGTGAACTCCCCGGGTACCTCTGTCGGTTGGGCGAAGTAGGCGGTGGTGAAGAGGCCGCCCTCGCCGTTGTGGCGGCCGTGGGTGCTGACCGTGTCCGTGCGGAGGCGTTGGGCGGGGTCGAAGTAGCGTTCCTCGCGGAGCAGGTCGTGCAGGCCCGCGTAGCGGTTGATGGTGGCCGCGATCACCGGGCCACCGGGGCGGACGACTCGGTGCGCCTGGGTCAACGCCCTTACTCGGTCGGTCCGTTCGGGGAGGTGGTAGAGGGGGCCGAGCAGCAGTACGGCGTCGTAGGAGGCGTCCTCCTCGGACAGCGCGCGGGCGTCTCCGCACCTGGCCTTCACGCCGGGGAGTCGGCCGGCCAGCTCCACGTGCAGGGGTACGGCGTCGACCAGGTCCACCTCGTAGCCGTCCCGGGCCAGCCACTCCGCGTGGACGCCGCTGCCGCCGCCGACGTCCAGTACGCGCGCGGGCGCGGCGGGCAGAAGCCGGCGCAGTACGTCCTGTGTGCGCCAGTACTCCAGCCTTCCGGCGGGGGCGCCGCCCTGTCTGAGGCGGGCGTCCTCCTTGCCCCGGTTGTAGTAGGCGAGGATCTCCTCGGGGACGGCCGGGGACTGGGAGCGTGTCGTCTCGGTCATCACCACAGAGTGGTGATCCGCGCGTCCGTCCCGCAACGGATTATGCGGTGCGCGGCACCACCAGCCCCGACTCGTAGGCGAACACGACCAGTTGGGCCCGGTCGCGCGCACCGAGTTTGGTCATCGCCCGGCTGATGTGCGTCTTCGCGGTGAACGGGCTGATCACCATGTGCGCGGCGATCTCCTCGTTGGTCAGGCCGCGGGCCGCCAGCGCCGTCACCTCGCGTTCGCGGCGGGTCAGGCCGTCCAGGCCGGGGGCCGTCGCGCGGTCGGGAGGGCGGGAGACGAACTCACCGATGAGGGTGCGGGTGATCGACGGGGAGAGCAGGGCCTCACCGCGGGCCACGATCTGGATGCCCTGGAGGAGGTCGGCCGGTTCGGTGTCCTTGAGGAGGAAGCCACTGGCGCCCGCGCGCAGCGCCTCGAAGACGTACTCGTCGAGGCCGTAGTTGGTGAGGATCACCACGCGTACCGACGCCAGGGCGGGGTCCGCCGCGATCCGGCGGGTCGCCTCTATGCCGGTCATCACCGGCATCTGCACGTCGATGAGCGCGATGTCGGGGACCTGCGCGCGCACCAGGGCGAGGCCCTGTTCGCCGTCCGCCGCCTCGCCGACCACCTCGATACCGTCCTCGGCGTCCAGCAGCGCCCTGAAGCCGGCCCGCATCAACGCCTGGTCGTCGACGAGCGCGACCCTGATCACGCCGTCTCCCCCAACGGCAGTCTGGCCAGCACCGCGAAGCCGCCCTCCGCTCGTGGAGCCGCCTCCAGGGTGCCGCCGAGCGCCGTGACCCGCTCGCGCATGCCGGTGAGACCTACGCCCGGGGCGGGCGGGCTTGCCGGGTCGGCGGTGCCGTCGTCCTCGACGTGGATCGTCAAGTCGTCTGCTCCGTAGGCGAGTTGGACGTTCACCTTGGCCGGTCCTGCGTGGCGGGCCGCGTTGGTCAGGGACTCCTGGACGATGCGGTAGACGGCGCGGTCGACCGTGGCCGTGAGAGGCCGTTCCTCGCCGGTCACCGTGAGCTCGGCGGTGAGGCCCGCCGCGCAGGCCCGCTCGACCAGCAGCGCGGGCGTGCCGGTCGGTTCGTCGTCGGAGCGCAGCACCTCCAGAGTGGAGCGCAGTTCGCGCATCGCCTCGCCGCTCGCGTCCTGGATGGCGAGCAGTGCGGGCGGTATCTCCTCGCCGCGCTTGCGGGCGAGATGAACCGCGACTCCGGCCTGGAGCTTGACGATGGAGATGCTGTGGGTGAGGGAGTCGTGCAACTCCCGCGCTATACGCAGCCGTTCCTCGCCGGCCCGACGCAGGGCCGCCTCCTCCTTGGCCCGCTCCGCCTCCAGCGCGCGCTGCTCGGTCTGGCGCAGATACGCCTGCCAGTTGCGGTCGGCCTGTCCCGCGACCACGGCGGTCAGGAACCAGCCCGCGAGCAGCGCGGTCCGCTCGACCACGGCGTGACTCGTCGGGCCGGTCGCGAGATACGCGGCCAGGAAGACGCCGCTCGCCGCGGCCCCAAGGCCCCGGTGTCCCGCGCCGGCCGCCGTCGCCACGGCGACGAAGACGGTCAGGGCGGAGAGCGGGCCCGGGTGCGCGTGCAGCACATAGGCAGCGCCGCTCGCCGTGGTGACGGCCAGCACCTCGAGCGGGCTCGAACGGTGGAACGCCAGTGCCGCCGAACCGAGCGCGACGAACGCGTAGTCGAGGGCCGTCGTGTCCTGGGCGAAGGCGACCGTGGTCACGGCGAGAACGCCGACGACCACCGCGAGGGCCGCGTCGGCGAGTCTCGTACGTGCGTCGAATCGCCCACTCATACGGGCACAGTAGACGCCGCCACCGACAACGGCGTCAGCCCTGTGGACTGCTCCTGGACTACTCCCCACGGAGTACTGCGCGTCTCCCCCGGCCCCGCCGTCGTACCCCCAACTGCCTCCGCCCGTACGACGCCCCGGTCCGGCCCGGACGCGCATGCTGCTGCCCATGTCCACATCGTTCCGGCACACACAGCCTCCGTCGGCCAGGTCCGCAACCGGCCGGGTCGCCGAGGTCTACGAGCAGATCGCCGTCGACTTCGGCATCAAGCGGCCACCCACCTTCGTGGTCCTGTCCTCCGCTCCCGAACTCCTCGCCTCCACCTGGGCGTTGATGCGCGAGTCGCTCATCGCCGGCCCCGGCAGCCGCACCGGCAAGGAGCTGGCGGCGCTCGGGGTCTCCCTCGCGAACAAGTGCCCGTTCTGCGTGGACGCGCACACCATGCTGCTGCACGCCACCGGCGATCACGCCCTGGCCGAGCGGCTGGCCCGCGGCGACGACCCGGAGCACGACGAGCACACGCGCGTGCTCGACTGGGGCCTCGCCAGCCGCACCCCGGGGGCCGCCCTGCGGCCGTACCCCTTCCCGGAGGAGCACGCGCCCGGCTACCTGGGCACCGCCCTCGCCTTCCACTTCATCAACCGCATCGTCTCGGCCCTGCTCACCGAACAGCTCCTGCCGGGCGGCGCCCAGCGCTTCCGGGCGGTGCGCTCGCTCGCGGGCCGCTCCCTGGGCCGTATCGTCCGCCGGACCACCGAGCCCGGAGCCTCCCTGCCCCTGCTCGACACCCTCGGCCCC
This sequence comes from Streptomyces sp. NPDC001617, assembly GCF_053596855.1. Taxonomy (NCBI): domain Bacteria; kingdom Bacillati; phylum Actinomycetota; class Actinomycetes; order Kitasatosporales; family Streptomycetaceae; genus Streptomyces; species Streptomyces sp. NPDC001617. The sequence goes on along the minus strand of NZ_JBSFHA010000016.1, from coordinate 59,402 downwards.
GGCCCGCACTGGGCCCTCGGAACGCCGATCGCCCCCGCCTACGCGGCCCTGCGGGCGGCGGCCCAGGCGGGCGCCGGCCTCCTCGACCCGGGCGAGCGAGCCCTCGTGCACCACGCCCTGCGGGAGTGGGACGGCTCGCACCCGTCGGCCGTCCTGCGCGACTTCCCGCCCCGGCGCGAGCGGCCCGGCGCACGGCTGGCGCTGCTGGCCGCCCTGGCGCCGTACCGCATCACGGACGAGGATGTGGCCGCCTGGCACATGCCCTGGCACAACGACGAGCAGCTGGTCCGACTCATCGCCTACGGGGCCTTCCTGGCCGTGGACCGCATCGAGAGCGCCCTGGCCCTGCCTCTCGCCGAGGAGGCCGCTTCAATCCGACGCGGGCCTTGATGCCGGGCGGCCGAATGGTGTTCGAGTGCTCGCGCTCCGCCGGGGCCCCTCGCTCCACTCCCGTCCACACTCGGGAGATTCTGGACAGATGCGCAAATGTCACCATCGATCCACTCGACAATCTCTGGCTCGTCACCGCGAAACGCCCATGTCGAACCCAGGTCGCCCATGGGCCTCAGTGACCGCCCGAGCACGGAGCGAGTTGGAACTTCCGTCTCACAGGGAGTCATGTGAGACTGGCGCCCCGTCCGCAGTGCGGACTCCATCCGCACACCGTCCCCCACCGAGAAGTGTGCCCGTGCGCGAACTTCCTCTGCCGGTCGCCCTGACCGCGCGTCTGTCCCCCGTCGTCGTGCTCGCCGCGGTGGGCTGGGCACTGTCGTCCAGCCCCGCGACACCGGCCGACGAGAACAACTCGGCGCAGAAGAAGGGCACTTCGTCGCCCTCGGCACCGTCGACGTCGGCCGTGACCAAGTCGTACGCCGCCTCCCCCGCACCCTGCGGCAGCGTGTCCGTGGCGACGATCAAGTCGCTGGTCCCGGGGGCCAAGACGGCGGGCAAGGAGATCCGGTCGACGGACTCCAAGCTGCGCCGGACCTGCTCCTGGAACGCGCTCAAGGGGTACGACTACCGCTGGCTCGATGTCTCCTTCGAGGTCATGGACTCGGACGAAGCGGCACAGAAGGAGTACAAGGACCGGCTCACGGAGAAGAGCGGCGGAGGGGACGTTCCGGGCCTGGGTGACGCGGGCTACTCCGTCGTGAACCTCACCACCGAGGACAAGCAGCAGACCCGCGAGGGTGTCGTCATCTCGCGCGTGTCCAACGTTCTGGTGGTCATCACCTACAACGGCAGCGACTTCGAGTCCAAGAAGGCACCCAGCACGGACGTGATCAACAAGGGTGCGATCAAGGCGGCGAAGGACGCGGTGACAGCGCTGAAGGGCAGCCAGTAGGAACCGGCTGCCCTTCGAGGACCCGCAAACCCGAGGCTCGGGCTCAGACCTCCAGGCGGTCCTTTCCGCGCAGCAGCATCAGGGCCAGGTAGAGCACCATCGAGGTGCCGAGGCCGACCGCCCAGCCGTAGTCCGCGAGGGACTTCAGGAACGGGATGGGCCGTCCGTCGATCAGCGGCTTGAAGCTCGCTCCGCCGACCGCCAGCACACCGCCGACGACGAAGGCCACCACGGCCCGCCAGTTCCAGCCGCCCTCGTACCAGTAGCGGCCGCCCGTGCGGTACAGGTCGACGAGGTCGAGCTTGCCGCGGCGCAGGATCCAGTAGTCGGCGATGAGGATGCCGGCGACCGTGCCGAGCAGACCGCCGACCAGGCCGAGCCAGGTGAAGATGTAGCCCTGCGGGTCGGAGTACAGCTTCCACGGGAAGATCAGCACACCGATGACGCAGGTGGCGAGGGCTCCGGCCCGGAAACTGACCTTCCGGGGCGCGATGTTGGAGAAGTCGAAGGCCGGCGAGACCAGGTTGGCCGCGATGTTCACGGAGAGGGTCGCGACCAGCACGGTCACCAGGGCGAACAGCAGACCGAAGACGTTGTCCGTCTTGGCGGCGAGCTGTACCGGGTCCCAGACGGCCTCGCCGTACACCTTCTGCGAACCGGAGGTGACCAGCACCGACAGCAGCGCGAACAGCGTCATGGTGGTCGGCAGACCGAGGGCCTGGCCCCGCGTCTGGGCCTTCTGGCTCTTGCCGTAGCGGGTGAAGTCGGGGATGTTCAGCGACAGCGTGGACCAGAAGCCGATCATGCCCATCAGGGACGGCCAGAACAGCTTCCAGAAGTCGCCGCCCCAGCCGAGCTTGGAGGGCTGGTCGAGCAGGGGGCCGAAGCCGCCGGCCTTGTTGCTCATCCAGATCAGCATCACGATCGCGCCGACGATGACGAACGGCGCCGCCCAGTTCTCGAAGCGGCGGATCGTCTCCATGCCCCGGTAGATGATGGCGACCTGGAGCACCCAGAAGAGCGCGAACGACAGCCACATCGTCCAGGCGTACCCGCCGACCTTCCCGGCGTCGGACCAGCCGTTGCCGATCAGCTTCCCGGCGAGGAAGTAGATCGCCTCACCGCCGATCCAGGTCTGGATGCCGAACCAGCCGCACGCCACCAACGCCCGTACGACGGCGGGGAGGTTGGCACCGCGCACGCCGAACGACGCACGCGCGAAGACCGGGAAGGGGATGCCGTACTTCGGACCCGCGTGCCCGGTGAGCAGCATCGGGATCAGCACGATCACATTGGCCAGGGCGATGGTGAGCACCGCCTGCTTCCAGTCCATGCCGACGGCGATCAGACCGGAGGCCAGGGTCCAGGAGGCCGTGTTGTGGGCCATGCCGACCCACAGTGCGGAGAAGTTGTACGTGGTCCAGGTGCGCTTCTCGACCGGGACCGGGAGCAGGTCCTCGTTCGCGTACGGACCGCTGGGCATGGGGGACCCCGGCGCGATCTCCACGCGACCGTCGTCGAGGGTTACTTGGGCTGTCGGCGGTATGGCCGTGGGAGCGGTGTCGGTCATGGGCAGGCCAATCAATGAGGGGTGGGTCCGGAAAGGCCGTGCGGGTCTCCGGCCCCCTCCCCGGGGACGGCCGGGGAGGGGAGAACAGGAGTGGGGGGATGGGGAGTCGAGCGGTGGGTCTTCCTTCGGTCAGCCGTTGACGGCCGGGATCACCTTGGTGCCGTAGGCGTCGATGGTGGCTTCCTGCGCGTCGTGCATGTCGTAGACGGCGAACTGGTCGACGCCCAGCTCACGCAGTGCGTTCAGCTTCTCGATGTGCTTGCCGACCGGGCCGATGATGCAGAACCGGTCGACGATCTCGTCGGGCACGAAGGCGGTGTCGGGGTTGTCGGCGCGCCCGTGGTGCGAGTAGTCGTACCCCTCACGGGCCTTGATGTAGTCCGTGAGTTCCTCGGGTACGGCCGCGGAGTGCGCGCCGTACTTCGACACCAGGTCGGCGACGTGGTTGCCGACCATGCCGCCGAACCAGCGGCACTGCTCGCGCGCGTGGGCGAGCGCCTCGGGCGAGTCGTCCTCGGTGACGTAGGCGGGGGCGGCGACGCAGATCTTGACGTCACCGGGGTCCCGGCCGGCCGCGACCGCCGCGTCCTTGACCGCCTTCACCATGTACTCGGTGAGGTACAGGTCGGCGAGCTGGAGGATGAAACCGTCGGCCTCCTCGCCGGTCATCTTCAGCGCCTTGGGGCCGTACGCGGCCATCCAGACGGGGAGTTCGGCGTCCTCCCTGATCCAGGGGAACTTGATGACGGTACCCCCGAGGTCGGCCTCCTTGCCCGAGCCGAGCGCCCTGATGACCTTCATGGCCTCGCTGATCCGGGCCAGGGTGTTCGGGGTACGGCCCGCGACACGCATCGCGGAGTCGCCGCGGCCGATGCCGCAGACGGTGCGGTTGCCGAACATGTCGTTGAGGGTGGCGAAGGTGGAGGCGGTGACCTCCCAGGTGCGGGTCCCGGGGTTCGTCACCATCGGGCCCACGGTCAACTTCTGTGTGTTCGCGAGGATCTGACTGTAGATCACGAACGGCTCCTGCCACAGCACGGCGGAGTCGAACGTCCAGCCGTACGTGAAGCCGTTGCGCTCCGCCCGCTTCATCAGGCTGACGACCTTCGAGGCCGGCGGGTCGGTCTGCAGGACGAGTCCGAAGTCCATTGGCGCCACTCCTAGTTGAGGTACTGACAGGTGGAGCGCGGGGTGTAGACACCGTGCCCGGCGTGTCCGGTGTACTCCCGCTCGGTGATGACGAGTTCGCCGCGCGAGAGCACCGTCTCGACCTGGCCGGTGATGCGCTTGCCCTCGTAGGCCGAGTAGTCGACGTTCATGTGGTGCGTGTCGACCGACAGGACCTGCTCGGCGTTCGGGTCGTAGATGACGATGTCGGCGTCGGCGCCCGGGGCGATGGTGCCCTTCTTCGGGTACATGCCGAACATCCGGGCCGGGGTGGCGCAGGCGATCTCGATCCAGCGGCGGCGGCTGATGTGCCCGTCGACGACGGCCTGGTGGAGCAGGTCCATGCGGTTCTCGACGCCCGGAAGGCCGTTGGGGATCTTCGAGAAGTCCCCGCGCCCCAGCTCCTTCTGGCCCACGAAGCAGAAGGGGCAGTGGTCGGTGGAGACGACCTGCAGGTCGTTGGTCCGCAGACCCTGCCACAGCTTCGCCTGGTGCTCCTTGGGGCGAAGGGGCGTGCTGCACACGTACTTCGAGCCCTCGAAGTCGGGCTCGGCGAGGTTGTCGGTCGACAGGAAGAGGTACTGGGGGCAGGTCTCGCCGAAGACGTTCAGGCCCTCGTCGCGCGCCCGCGCCAGCTCGGCCACCGCCTCCATGGCCGAGACGTGCACGACGTACAGCGGAGCGCCCGCGACCTGGGCGAGCTTGATGGCGCGGTGGGTCGCCTCGGCCTCCAGCAGGGCCTTGCGTACCTCCCCGTGGTAGCGCGGGTCGGTCTCCCCGCGCGCCAGCGCCTGCTCCACCAGCACGTCGATCGCGATGCCGTTCTCCGCGTGCATCATGATCAGGCCGCCGTTCTCGGCGGAGCGCTGCATGGCGCGGAGGATCTGGCCGTCGTCGGAGTAGAAGACCCCCGGGTAGGCCATGAACTGCTTGAAGGAGGTCACACCCTCCTCCACCAGCAGATCCATCTCCTTGAGCGTCTCCTGGTTCACATCGGAGACGATCATGTGGAAGCCGTAGTCGATCGCGCAGTTGCCCTCGGCCTTCGCGTGCCAGGCGTCCAGGCCCTCGCGCAGGGAGTGGCCGACGCTCTGCACCGCGAAGTCGACGATCGTCGTCGTACCGCCCCAGGCGGCGGCCCGGGTGCCGGTCTCGAAGGTGTCGGAGGCGAAGGTGCCGCCGAACGGCAGCTCCATGTGGGTGTGAGCGTCGACGCCGCCCGGGATGACGTACTTGCCGGTGGCGTCGATGGTCCGCTCGGCCGTCCAGGCCTCGGCGGCGGAAGTGCCTGCGGCGGCGAGGGCGGTGATACGTCCGTCCTCGATCAGGACATCGGCGTGGAGTTCGTCGGACGCGGTGATGACGAGACCGCCGCGGATGATGGTCCGGCTGCTCATGGTCTGACTCCGCTGGGTTGTGGGTGGGTGCGGGTCGTCGGGGGCTGGTCGCGCCCACGCGGCGGAGCCGCATATGGGCGCTGCCCCGCGCCCCTCGAAGAAGGGGCGCGGGCAGTGCCGTCGGCTGTTACGGCGCCGTCAGCGGGGCGTACGCGTCCGGGCGGCGGTCGCGGAAGAACTGCCAACGGTCGCGGACCTCGCGGAGCTTCGCCAGATCCAGGTCGCGGACGACGAGTTCGGTCTCCTTGTCGCTCGCCACCTCGCCGACGAACTGGGCCTCCGGGTCCACGAAGTAGCTCGTGCCGTAGAAGTCGTTGTCGCCCAGCTCCTCGACACCCACCCGGTTGATCGCACCCACGAAGTACTCGTTGGCGACGGCCGCGGCCGGCTGCTCCAGCTGCCACAGGTAGGCGGACAGACCGCGCGAGGTGGCCGACGGATTGAAGACGATCTCCGCGCCCTCCAGGCCCAACGCCCGCCAGCCCTCGGGGAAGTGACGGTCGTAGCAGATGTAGACGCCGATCCTGCCGACAGCCGTGTCGAAGACCGGCCAGCCCGCGTTGCCGGGGCGGAAGTAGAACTTCTCCCAGAATCCCGGCACTTGGGGAATGTGGTGCTTGCGGTACTTGCCGAGGTACGAGCCGTCGGCGTCGATCACGGCGGCCGTGTTGTAGAGGACGCCGGGCTGCTCCTCCTCGTACATCGGCAGGATCAGAACGAGACCCAGTTCCTTGGCCAGCGCCTGGAAGCGCTTGACGATCGGGCCGTCCGGGATCTGCTCGGCGTACTCGTAGAACGCCTTGTCCTGGACCTGGCAGAAGTACGGCCCGTAGAACAGCTCCTGGAAGCACAGGACCTGAGCACCCTGCGCGGCCGCGTCGCGGGCCGCCTGCTCGTGTACCTGGATCATCGACTCCTTGTCGCCCGTCCACGCGGTCTGGAAGAGGGCGGCACGAATCACTCTGCTCATCGGGACCTCCGGTCGCTCGGTGTGCGAGAAGACTAGGAAGTCCGAAAACCGGCTTTGAGTTGCAGCGTGTCACGTCTGCGGGCATGCGGCGTGTCACGGTGTCACCCTCTCGTGGGCCCATGTTTCACCGCCGTTTTCCCAGGTCGTGGCATGTTTCAGCCCTGTTGCGCGTCGTGCGCGAGGAGCGCGATGTGCACGGAGGCGGCCTGCTCGAAGTCGTCGAGATCGACGCCCAGCCGGCCCTGTATCGCTTCCAGCCGGCGATACAGCGCGGGCCGGGAGACATGGTGGAGCTGGGCGGTGCGGGACTTGTTGCGGCCGGTGGCGAGGTAGGTGCGCAGGACCGGCAGCAGATCGTCGTCGGCCGAGTACAGCAGTCCGTCCAGCTCCCGCTCCGCGAACGACTGCACATGCGGATCGTCCCGCAGCAACCGGATCAGCCCCCGCAGATGTACGTCCCTGAGGCGTACGACCGCCGGGAGGTCGAGGACGGCCGACGAGTCGGCCACGGCGTCGGCCACGTGCTGCGCCTCGCGGAGCCCCGCCGGCACGTCGTCCCAGGCGATACGCGGGTCGGCGGCGGCCACGACGGCCTTCGTCGACCCCGATTCCGTACGGAGCCTGGCCGCGAAGTGCGCGGTCAGCGCCTCGGCGTCCTGGTCCCGGGCGAGGCTGAGCAGCACGGCGGTGGCCTCCTCGGCGAGCTCGGCGACGAGACCGGGCAGCCCCAGCATCCGTAGCACTCGGTCGAGTTGGGCGGGCTCCCCGTCCCGTACGACCAACGGCACGAACGTCCGCCGGTTGACCGGCAGCCCGGCGGCACGCGCGCGGGGCAGCAGCTGCCTGGCCGCCACGACCCCGCTCACCAGGTCGGTCAGCAGACTCTGCGCCGACTGCTCCTCCCAGGTGTGGGCCGAGGTGCCGCCGAGCATGCGGTGCAGGACGAGGGCCTCGGCGGCCCGGTCGGCGAGGAGCCGTCCGCCGGCCGTGTCCCCTCGATACCCGCACAGCATGATCTGGCCCCAGCGCTCCCCGCGTCCGCCCAGCTCGGCGCGGATCCAGCCGTCGCCCTCGCTGCCGCCGGCCTGCCGGGAGATCCGCTCCCAGTCGCGCAGCACGTCGTCCACCGCCGGCCGCTCCCCCGCCGTGGCGAGGACACGGTGGGCGAGGTTGGTGACGACGACCGGGCAGGCGCTGTGCTGGGCGACCTCGTCGAGGAGTCGTTGCAGCGGGGCGCCTGCCGTGATGAGTCCGGTGAGGGCGGTCCGTACCGACTCCGAGAGGCTGACGGCGGCGAACTTCCGCCGGATCAGCCGGGCTTGGACCTCTTCCGTCAACTCCGCGAAGGGGAAGGGCCGGTGGAGGACCACCATCGGCAGCCCGCAGCGTTCGGCGGCCCGGCGCATGACGTCCGGGGGCGACGGAAAGGCGCGCCCCAGTCCCAGCACCACCGCCGCGGCCTCGGCACGGTGCAGGGACTGGATGTACTCGGCCTGCTTCTCCTCGTCGCCGGCGAGCAGCACCCCGGTGGTGAGCACCATCTCACCGCCGCTGAGCATCACGCCCACGTCCGGCGCCTCGGCGACATGCACCCAGCGCACCGGCCGGTCGAGCTGGGAGGCCCCCGCCACCACCTCGGGCTCGCCGGCGAGGACCCGTTCCAGGGCCAGCACCTGGCGCACCGACAGAGCCGGCTCGAAGGTCCCGAAGGTGGTGGTCATGGCGGTCTTCCCTTGCTCAGTGCACTGCTACGAGAGGCTCCTCAGAGCGCGTTCGAGGATCGCGGCGCCCTCCTCGGCCTCGGCGACCGTCAGGGACAGCGGCGGGGCGATGCGCAGGGCGCTGGTGTTGTGGCCACCGCCCTTGCCGATGAGGAGCCCGTCGGCGCGGGTCGCCTCCAGCACCGCGCTCGCCGCGTCCGGGTCGGCCTGGTCGGTCCCCGGCTTGACGAGCTCGATGCCGAGCATCAGCCCCCGCCCACGCACCTCCCGTACGTGCGGCACCTGCGCCGCGACCGCCCGCAACCGCTCGATGAGCAGGCCGCCGACGCGCCGGGCGTTGCCCTGGAGGTCGTGCTCCAGCAGGTAGGTGAGGTTGGCGAGGCCCGCCGCCATGGTGATCTGGGTGCCGCCGAACGTCGAGATGCTGTTGGCGTCCAGGCAGTTCATGATCTCGGCGCGGGCGACGACACCGCCGATGGAGCTGCCGTTGCCGATGCCCTTGGCGAAGGTGAGGATGTCCGGCGGGCCGCTCTGCCCGTGTGCCTGCCAGCCCCAGAAGTTGTCGCCGGTGCGGCCCCAGCCGGTCTGCACCTCGTCGGCGATCCAGAGGATGCCGCGCTCGGCGAGCACCTCCCGGAAGGCGGCGTAGAGGCCGTCCGGCCCGGAGGTGAAGCCGCCGACGCCCTGGATCGGCTCGGCGATCAGGGCGGCGGGCGGGCGGGTGTGGCCGAGCAGGTCCTTCAGGTCCTCGACGCAGGCCGCGATGAAGTCGTCGTCGCTGAGCGAGGCGTAAGGGCCTCGGGTGCGGACGCCCCCATGGACGTAGAGCGTCTGGAGCGGTGACAGCGAGGTCGGGGACCAGCCGCGGTTGCCGGTGATGCCGACCGCGCTGAAGGAGCGGCCGTGGTAGCTGTTGCGCATCGCCAGGATCGTGTTGCTGCGGCGATAGGTCGTCGCGAGCAGCAGAGCCGTGTCGTTGGCCTCGGTGCCGGAGGTGGTGAAGAAGACGCGGGCGTCCGGGATGCCGCTCAACTGGGCGATCCGCTCGGCGAGTTCGACCATCGGGCGGTTGAGGTACAGGGTCGAGGAGTGGAGGATCCGCCCGGCCTGTTCGCTCACCGCCTTCGTCACCTCGGGCAGCGCGTGCGCGGTCATCGTCGTGAGGATGCCGCCGAAGAAGTCGAGGTACTTGTTGCCGTCGGCGTCCCAGACGTGCCGGCCCTCGCCGTGCGTGATCTCCAGCGGGTCCTCGTAGTAGAGGGCCAGCCAGTCCGGCATGACGGAATGGTGACGTGCGTACAGGTCGCTCACGGCTGCACCAGCCCCTCGTAGGCGTCGGGTCGTCGGTCTCGGTAGAACGCCCACTGCTGGCGCACTTCCTCGATCAGGTCGAAGTCGAGGTCGCGGACGACGAGTTCTTCCTTGGTGTCACTGGCGGTCTCGCCCACGAACTGTCCGCGCGGGTCGACGAAGTACGAGGTCCCGTAGAAGTCGTTGTCCCCGTACTCCTCCTGGCCGACACGGTTGATCGCGGCGATGAAGTACTCGTTGGCGACGGCCGCGGCCGGCTGCTCCAACCTCCAGAGGTAGGAGGAGAGTCCGCGGTGGGTGGCCGACGGGTTGTACACCAACTGGGCACCGTTGAGGCCGAGTTGCCGCCAGCCCTCCGGGAAGTGGCGGTCGTAGCAGATGTATACGCCGACCTTTCCGACCGCCGTGTCGAAGACGGGCCAGCCCACGTTGCCCGGCTTGAAGTAGTACTTCTCCCAGAAGCCCTTGACCTGCGGGATGTGGTGCTTGCGGTACTTTCCGAGGAAGGTGCCGTCGGCGTCGATCACGGCGGCGGTGTTGTAGTAGAAGCCGGACTGCTCGACCTCGAAGACCGGCACGACGATCACCATGCCCGTTTCGCGCGCGAGGTCCTGCATACGACTCACGGTCGGCCCCTCGGGCACCGGCTCGGCCCAGCGGTAGTGCTCCGGTTCCTGGACCTGACAGAAGTAGGGGGCGTTGAAGACCTCCTGGAATCCGATGATCTTCGCACCCTGGCGGGCCGCCTCGCGGGCGTGCTCCTCGTGTTTCGCCACCATGGACTCGGTGTCGCCGGTCCAGGTGGCCTGGACCAGAGCGGCACGTACGACGTTGGCCATGAGCTGCTCCTTCGGCGGGGACGTCAGAGCCTCTACGCCCGTAGATGAGGCCGTAGAGGGATGAACGTAAGCCTCCGGGAGAGCCTTGCCAAGACCATCGCCGTTAACCCGCGAAGTCGATCACGTTTCGCACTCCTGTGGGTGAGCGGAGGGCCGGCGCGGGGGGTGGCGAGGTGGGTCGGGGAGTGTGTGGTCAGGCGGCGAAACCGGCGACCCGGAGGGCGTGCACCAGGTCCCAGTGTCGCTCGTCCGACACACCTCGCGCGGCCTGGAGCAGCAGCGGTACGAGGGTGTCCGGGTCGGGCTCGACGCTGCGGGCCGCTTCCTCGGGGGTACGGACCCGGACGTACGCGTCGAGCAGCGCGCCCACCTCGCGCCCGCGCCGCTCGCCGACCAGGCCGAGCACGGCCTCCCCGATCTCCGCGGCGGGCCGGGCGACACCCTGCCGCAGGATCTGCTCACCGTCGGGTCCACGCCCGGCCGCGACCAGCGCGTCCGCCGCCGCGACCAGCTGCTCGGGGGGCAGCGAGGCGGCCTCCCAGAGCAGGGTCGCCCAGTCGGCCCCGAGCCCTGCCCGCTGCAGTTCACCCGCGAGCAGCGGGAACCGGGCGGCGGGCCAGTGCGCGGCCTCGACGAGCAGGGCGTGCGCCTCCCCGGTGCGCCCCTCCATCCGCAGCCGCACAAGCCTCTCCACCCCCTCGGCGACCTCCCGCGCACCCGCCGAGTCCAACGGCTCGGCCTGCGGCTCCGCCGACCGCACGGGGGCCTCGGCACCCCCGGCGAAACGGGCTCCGCGCGGTGTGCGACCGGCGGGGGCGGCCGGAGCGGGGAGGGCCGGTTCGGAGGCGGGCGGTACGACGACGGGGGCGGCGTCATCCTCGACCATCCCGGCGAAACGGGCACTGCCTCGGCGGCGCTTGCGCTGTTTGGGGGTGGGGGCTTCGGGGGTCGTTTCCGTCGGACCAGAGGAGGCCGTGGTGGGGACCGGTGCCTGCGGGACGGGCGATTCGGGGGCGGCCTGTGCGGGGGCGGACTGCGCCGGCTCGAAGAATTCGGAGGTGGAGGAGGTGGAGGAAGTGGAGGAGGTGACGGGCGACGGCCGCGGCGCGGGTCGCTGGGGCGCGCCCGGGGCTGCCGCCTCGGCCCGACCTTGCTGTGCGGTCCAGGACTCGGCGTCGTACGCACTGCGCCACAGCCCGCCGACGCCGCGCTCGCGCAGGTCACGCCGCATGCCGGCCTCAGGATCGCGATCATGGGCATCGTGAGACCGCCCGGCCTCGCCCTCGTCCGCGTACGGCGCCCGCTGCCCGCCGGCGCCCGTACCCGCCGGGTCGTACGAGCCGTGCTGCTGGAGGAAGCCGGCATCCCGCCCTCCCGGCCGGCCCTGCCAGTCGTCGCCCGAGGGAACGGCGCGATCCGTGAAGTCGCCCTCGACGTGGTAGGCCGCGCTCTCCGACAACCGCCCCCGACGGATCGCCTCCACTCGTCCGCCTGGCACCCGCCGGTCCACATGGGCCATCCGGGAACGGAGCTCGGCGCATCGGGCGGTCGCACGTTCGTGGTCGTCGCGGGCCCAGGCGAGGTCGAGGCGGATGGTGTCGGCCTCCTGCCGGGTGGTGGCGGAGGCGAGCAAGCGGCCCAGCTCCGCCTGGCGTTCGGCGGCGTAGCGCTGTTCGCGGAGCATGACGTCGAACCGGTCGCCGAGGGCCTCCCGGCCACCGGGGCGGGTGTCGTACGCGAAGAGCGCGGCCGCGTGCAGCGCGCGGGCGCGTTCCGCCTCCCGGTTCACCGCACCGGGGCCGAACTCCACGGCGAGATCCTGCAGCAGCGCCTCCACCACGTCCCAGGGCGGCACTTCACGCCCTTCGAGACAGGCCCGCATACCGTCGGGGTCGCGCTGCCAGAACACCGCGCACCAGCCGCCGTCCTGATTCAGGCGCGCCAGCAGGCCGTTCAGATAGTTCGCGAACTCCCGCACGTGCCCCGGAAGTTGATCCACAGCCATCGCTCAACTCCCAGCTGACCGGAGCACTCCGCTCCCGTAGGCAACACCAGTCGTGTTACGGGGGCGCTACGGGGAGTTTGCGACGGGAGTGCGGACACGTCATTACGGGATCTTGACCGATGTGCGTCACACCACCACGAGCGCGCACCGCTCGACGAGCACGTCCATCGACAGACCGAGCGTCCGGGCGAGCGCGGCGACGGTGAAGAAGGCCGGCGTCGGCGCCCGCCCCGTCTCGATCTTGCGCAGCGTCTCCGCGGAGATCCCCGCCGCGGCCGCGACGTCCGTCATGCTCCGCCCGCCACGGGCCTCGCGCAGCATCCGGCCGAGCCGCTCGCCGCGTTCGCGTTCTTCGGGGGTGAGAGGGGTGCGCACCATGCCGTCATTCTAACCCGGTCAAACAACCCGGTATATTAATTGGCATGGTGGAACTGAAGACAGACACGTCGATCGACGCGATGTACGAGGCGGGCCAGGTCGTCGGGCGGGCCCTGACGGCCGCACGGGAAGCCGCCGACGTGGGCGTTTCCCTGCTGGAGCTGGATGAGGCGGCGCGCGCGGTGCTGCGGGAGGCCGGTGCCTCCTCCCCCTTCCTCGGCTACCGCCCCTCCTTCGCCCCCGTCCCCTTCCCGGCCGTCATCTGCGCCTCGGTGAACGACGCGATCGTGCACGGCATCCCGACCGCCTACCGGCTGCGCGACGGCGACCTCGTCTCCGTCGACTGCGGCGCCGAACTGGGCGGCTGGGTGGGCGACTCGGCGATCAGCTTCACGGTGGGCGAGCCGCGCCCGGCCGACGTACGGCTGATCGAGACCGCGGAGCGCGCCCTCGCGGCCGGCATCGCGGCGGCGGTCGTCGGCAACCGCATCGGCGACATCGCGCACGCGATCGGCACGGTGTGCCGCGAGGGCGGCTACGGCATCCCGCAGGGCTTCGGCGGCCACGGCATCGGCCGCCGTATGCACGAGGACCCGGGGGTCCCCAACGAGGGCCGCCCCGGCCGCGGCTTCCCACTGCGCCATGGGATGGCCATCGCGATCGAGCCCATGCTGATCGGGAGCGGCCGGGACGGTTACCACGAGGCCCCGGACGGCTGGACCCTGCGCACGGACGACGGCTCCCGGGCGGCCCACGTGGAGCACACGGTGGCGATCACGGACGCCGGGCCGCGGATCCTCACGGAGCGCCATGCGAAGAACTGACACGGCCGAGGGGGAGCATGTGGTCGCCTCGGGCCCGGTACGGCTGCCCAACACCGCGGTCGGCCTGGTCCTCTTCGCGAGCGCCGCCCTGTCGCCGCGCTGCCGCTGCGCCGGGAGCCGGCCCTGCTGCCCTTCGCCGCCGCCCCGGTCCTCTGGCCGGCCAACCGGCGGTTGTCCCGCCCGCTCAGGGCGCTGTGGCCCACAACCGACAGGAGACCGAACCCGTACAGGTGCACCGGCGCGACACCGCCCGGATGCGCCCCGGGCCGCCGCGACGCCTTCGCGCGGGCGCTCTACCGCCGGTTGGCCGCCCCGGTCCTCTGGCCGGCCAACCGACGGTTGTCCCGCCCGCTCAGGGCGCTGTGGCCCACAACCGGCAGGAGACCGAACCCGCACGGGTGCACCGGCGCGGCACCGCCCGGATGCGACCCGGGCCGCCGCGACGCCTTCGCGCGGGCGCTCGTACGGAACACCCCGGTCCTGGGCGCGGGCTTCCACCCGTCGGGGTGATGAATCCCCTGTGCCACCTCATCCTTGAGGTGCCCGCTCCCGGCGGCCGTGCGAAGGTGGTGTAACCGGGCCCTGCAGGGGCACCCGCGTGGACCGGCACGTCGATCAGCGAGCGCGTCCCGCCAGGCGACGGGACGCCGGAACGGAACGAACGCTCATGACCAGCGGATTCCCCGGTCCAGGCGACTTCGGATCGGATCCCTTCCAGGAATTCTTCGCCCGCTTCTTCGGCGGACCGCGCCAGGGCCCCCGGCAGATCGACATAGGCCGTCTGCTCAGTCAGCCGGCCCGGGAGCTGGTTCGCGGTGCCGCCCAGTACGCGGCCGAGCACGGCAGTCGCGACCTGGACACCCAGCATCTGCTGCGGGCCGCGCTGGCCGCCGAACCGACCCGGAGCCTGCTCAGCCGGGCGGGCGCGGACCCCGACTCCCTGGCGTCGGAGATCGACGAGCGCTCCGGCCCGGTCCAGCACCCACCCGAGGAGGCTCCGCCGCCCACCTCGCTCTCGCTCACCCCGGCCGTCAAACGGGCCCTTCTCGACGCCCATGAACTGGCCCGGGCGAGCGGCACCGGCTACATCGGCCCCGAGCACGTCCTCAGCGCCCTGGCCGCGAACCCGGACTCGGCGGCCGGCCACATCCTCAACTCGGCCCGCTTCGCGCCCACCGGGCTCCCCCCGGAGACCCCGGACACGACGCAACCCCGCACCGAACGCCCCCGCTCCACCGGCACCCCCACCCTCGACAAGTACGGCCGCGACCTCACCGACCTGGCCCGCCAGGGCCGTATCGACCCGGTGATCGGCCGGGACGACGAGATCGAGCAGACCATCGAGGTCCTCTCCCGGCGCGGCAAGAACAACCCGGTGCTCATCGGCGACGCGGGCGTCGGCAAGACGGCCATCGTCGAGGGGCTGGCCCAGCGGATCGCCGACGGGGACGTGCCCGACGTCCTCATCGGGCGGCGCGTGGTCGCCCTGGACCTCACCGGCGTGGTCGCGGGCACCCGCTACCGGGGCGACTTCGAGGAACGCCTCAACACCATCGTCACCGAAATCCGCACGCACTCCGAGCAGTTGATCGTCTTCATCGACGAACTGCACACGGTCGTCGGCGCCGGCTCGGGCGGCGAGGGCGGCGCGATGGACGCGGGCAACATCCTCAAACCGGCGCTGGCCCGGGGCGAGTTGCACATCGTGGGCGCCACGACGCTCGAAGAGTTCCGCCGCATCGAGAAGGACGCGGCCCTGGCCCGCCGCTTCCAGCCCATCATGGTTCCCGAGCCCACGGTCCCCGACACGATCGAGATCCTGCGCGGCCTGCGCGACCGCTACGAGGCCCACCACCAGGTCCGCTACACGG
Source organism: Streptomyces sp. NPDC001617 (assembly GCF_053596855.1). Taxonomy (NCBI): domain Bacteria; kingdom Bacillati; phylum Actinomycetota; class Actinomycetes; order Kitasatosporales; family Streptomycetaceae; genus Streptomyces; species Streptomyces sp. NPDC001617. The sequence continues at coordinate 44,004 of NZ_JBSFHA010000016.1, read as the reverse complement.
ACGAGGCCCTGGTGGCCGCCGTGGAACTCTCCGACCGCTACCTCACCGACCGCCGTCTGCCCGACAAGGCCATCGACCTGATCGACCAGGCGGGCGCCCGGGTCCGCCTCCACTTCCGCACCAAGGGCACGGACGTACGGACCCTGGAGCGCGAGATCGAACAGCTGACCCGCGACAAGGACCAGGCGGTCGCCGACGAGCAGTACGAACAGGCCACCCGACTGCGCGACCGCATCACCGAGTTGAAGCAGCGCATCTCGGACACGACCGGCGACGAAGAGGCCGACGAGGGCCAACTGGAGGTGACGGCCGAGGCGATCGCCGAGGTGGTCTCCCGCCAGACGGGCATCCCGGTCGCCAGCCTCACCCAGGAGGAGAAGGAGAAACTGCTGGGCCTTGAGGAGCACCTCCACCAACGGGTCGTGGGCCAGAACGAGGCGGTCGCCGTCGTCTCCGAGGCGGTCATGCGCTCCCGCGCGGGCCTGGCCAGCCCCGACCGCCCGATCGGCAGCTTCCTCTTCCTGGGCCCCACAGGCGTGGGCAAGACGGAACTGGCCCGCGCCCTCGCCGAGGCCCTCTTCGGCAGCGAGGAGCGCATGGTCCGCCTGGACATGAGCGAGTACCAGGAGCGCCACACGGTCAGCCGCCTGGTGGGCGCCCCGCCCGGCTACGTGGGCCACGAGGAGGCGGGCCAGCTCACCGAGGTCGTCCGCCGGCACCCGTACTCGCTGCTTCTGCTCGACGAGGTCGAGAAGGCCCACCCGGACGTCTTCAACATCCTGCTCCAGGTCCTGGACGACGGCCGCCTGACCGACTCCCAGGGCCGCACGGTCGACTTCACCAACACGGTCATCGTGATGACGAGCAACCTCGGCTCCGAGGCCATCACCCGGCGCGGCGCGGGCATCGGCTTCGGCGCGGGCGGCGCGGAGGCCGACGAGGAGGCCCGCAGGGAGCAGATCCTCCGCCCCCTGCGCGAACACTTCCGCCCCGAGTTCCTCAACCGCATCGACGAGGTCGTCGTCTTCCGCCAACTGACGGGCGATCAACTCCGCGAGATCACCACCCTGTTGCTGGAAGGAACCCGCCGTCTGCTCCACACCCAGGGCATCACGGTCACCTTCACGGACACGGCGGTCGACTGGCTGGCCGAACACGGCTACCAGCCGGAGTACGGCGCCCGACCGCTGCGCCGCACGATCCAACGGGAAGTCGACAACCAACTCTCACGCCTGCTCCTCGACGGCACGATCGCCGGGGGCAACCGGGTAACGGTGGACGTGGAGGCAGGCCGCCTGACCTTCAGGACTGATGAGGAAGCGGAGGCCGGCGCGCCCCATTAGGGGCGCGGGGAACTGCGCGACCAGCCCCCACGCACCCGCACCACGCCTACGGCGCCGGATCCACCACCTGCGCCGAGCCCCCACCCCGCCGCACCGTCTCCGCAGCCGCGAGCCACTTCCCACCCGGCAGCCGCTGCACACCGGTCGCCGCCCCGATCTCGGGGTTCAAGCTGAACGACTGCCCAATGGCCTCCAGCTGAGCCCGCAACCCCGCCGCACTGGTGTCGTTGTACAGCGCCGGCTCCATCTCGGTCCTGGCCGCGTTCCGCTGGCTCACCCGCGGCGCGGCGATCGCGTCGACCAGCGGAAGATGCCGATCCAGGAACTCGGTCAGAACCTGCAGCACGGTCGTGATGATCGTCGCCCCACCCGGCGACCCCAGAGCCACCACAGGCCGATTGTTCCTGTCCAACACGATCGTCGGCGAAATGGAGGACCGCGGCCGCTTCCCCGGCCCCGGCAGGTTCGGGTCGTGCACAGCGGGGTTGGCCGGCGTGAACGAGAAGTCCGTCAGCTCATTGTTCAGCAGGAACCCACGCCCGGGCACGGTGATCGCACTACCACCGGTCTGCTCGATGGTCAGCGTGTACGAGACGACGTTCCCCCACTTGTCGGCGACCGTCAGATGCGTGGTGTTCTCACCCTCGTACGTCGTCGGAGCCGCCGTACCCCCGGCCCCACAGGCCGCCGGATGCCGAGGGTCGCCCGGCGCCACCGGACTCGTGAGCGTCGCGTCGTCCTTGATCAGGCAAGCGCGCGAGTCGGCGTACTTCTGCGACAGCAGCTCCTTCGTCGGCACGTCCTCGAACGCCGGGTCCCCGACCCACCGCCCCCGGTCCGCGAAGGCGATCCGGCCGGCCTCGATGAAGTGATGCAGATACTGGACCTCGCTCGCCTTCGAAAGGTCCGTGTCCTCAAGGATGTTGAGCGCCTCACCCACGGTCGTACCACCGGAGGACGACGGCGCGATGGAGTAGACCCCCAGCCCGCGGTACGAAGTCCTGGTCGGCGCCTGCACCTTGGCCCGGTAGGCGGCGAGATCCTTCTCCGACAGCTGTCCCGCCCGGGCGTTCCACCCCGAACTCGGGTCCACGGGCGGATGGTTCACCGTGTTCACGATGGCCTTCCCGAGGTCACCGTGATAGATCGCCCCGATCCCCTTCTTGCCCAACTCCTCGTACGTCTTGGCAAGTTCGGGATTCCTGAACGTCGACCCCACCACCGGCAGCTGCCCACCCGGCAGGAACAGTCGCGCCGTGTCCGGGAAGTACCGGAACCGCGTCTCGTTCGCGGAGGTCTGCGACCGGAACGTGTCGTCGACCACGAACCCGTTCCGAGCGATCCGCTCGGCCGGCTTCAGCACCGTCCCGAGTCTTCTGCTCCCCCACTGGTCCAGCGCCGTCTGCCAGGTGGCGGGCGTCCCCGGCGTGCCGACGCTCAGCCCGCTGCTGACGGCGTCGGCGAAGGCCAGCGGCTTGCCGTTCTCGACGAAGAGGTTGGAGTCGGCGGTGAGCGGCGCCGTCTCGCGGCCGTCGATGGTGTGCACCGTACGGGACTTGGCGTCGTAGTAGACGAAGAAGCCGCCGCCTCCGACACCGGAGGAGTAGGGCTCGGTAACGCCGAGCGCGGCCGCCGTGGCGACGGCGGCGTCGACCGCGTTGCCGCCCTTCCTCAGCACCTCGATGCCGGCGGCCGAGGCATCCGCGTCGACGCTCGCGACAGCGCCCCCGTAGCCGACGGCGACCGGAACTTTCGCGGGGGTGGCGGTGGCGGCCGGCGGTGCTGCCGCCCCCACCGACACCATGGCGGCCGAGACCGCCAGGACCGACAGTTTCCGCGCGACAGGGCGACGCATCCGTACCTCCAGTCAGGACCGTCCGCGCAGCGTAGCCAGAACGCACAGGCGCCCAACAGCCCCATTCCGGCTGCTGTCATACGAATGCCACAGATCGAACACCGGTACGTACCAGCCACCTTGGCCCGCTAGCATGCGCGCCCATGAATGACGACGTGCGCAACATCGTCCTGGGCGTGGTCGCGGCCGGCATCAGCGCGGCCCTCGGCTGGCTGGCCCGTACGTATCTGTGGCGGCGGAAGCTCCGCCGCAAGCAGGCCTTCCTCGGGCTGCCGGAGAACTCGGAGTCGCTGCTCGTCGTCAACCGCGACTCGGCCACCGCCGAGCCCGCGGTGCACCGCTTCGACGTGTTCGCGCTGCTCGAACTCTCCGCGCTCATCAAGGACTGCGGCGCCCAGTTCCATGTGGCCACCCAGGACGCGGTGCACCAGGGCTTCGGCGAGCGCACCGAGTTCTGCGTCGGCGGCCCCGGGTCGAACCGGCGCATGGTGGCGCACATGTCGGCGATGCTGCCGGGTGTCCGGGTGAACGTCGATCCCGAACCCGGCCCGGACCGGGGCGCGTTCCAGATCGGCACCGAGCGCTACCGCATGGACCCGGGCATCACCGAGTACGTCCTGCTGGCCCGGCTCACCGCCGGCGAGCAGCAGACCCGCCCCGTCTTCCTCTTCTGCGGCCAGCGCGCCATCACCAACCAGGCCGCCACCCGCTACCTCGCCCGCAACCACGAACGGCTGTCCCGCAAGTACGGCGCCAACTCCTTCGTACTGCTGCTGAAGGTGGTCAACTCGCAGGCGTACGGCCCGGATGTCGTGGAGCTGGTCGGGGATGTGACCCGCGAGGCAAGGGCGCCGCTGCCCGCGGCGGCGGCAACCCCGGCTCCTCGCAACTCCCACCGCTCCTCCTGAATTGATTCACATAGCAACAATCGTTACCCGCACGTAACTTACCGACGGGTTACTTACGGTAAGGCGGCGCGGTTACCGTCTGGTCACTTTGCACTGACACGAGTGAGGAGTGACCGTGGGAAACCATCGCAGGGCCCTGCGTACGACCGCCGTGGGCGCCGTCTCCGCGACACTGATCGCCGGTGGCGTCCTCGGGACCGCCCCCGCCCAGGCGGCCACCGCCGTCCGCTTCGTCGACATCACCGGCGACGGCGGCACCGTCCTCAAGGCGAACGTCATCACGCCCGTGGGCGCCGACGGCGCGCACCGCTACCCGCTGCTCGTGTTCCCCACGAGCTGGGGCCTGCCCCAGGTCGAGTACCTCGCCCAGGCCCAGAGGCTCGCGAACTCCGGTTACATCGTGGTCAGTTACAACGTGCGCGGCTTCTGGCAGTCCGGCGGACAGATAGAAGTGGCAGGGCCACCCGACATGGCCGACGCGTCCAAGGTCATCGACTGGGCGCTCGCCAACACCCCGGCGGACTCCCGGCACATCGGCATGGGAGGCGTCTCCTACGGCGCCGGCATCAGCCTGCTCGCCGCCGCGCACGACAAGCGCATCAAGGCGGTCGCGGCGATGAGCGGCTGGGCCGACCTGATCGACTCGATCTACTCCGGGCGCACCCAACACGTCCAGGCGGCCGCCCTGCTGGACGGCGCGAGCCTGGTCACCGGCCGTCAGAGCCCCGAACTCCGGGAGATCTTCGACAACTTCTACGCCTCCAACCTCTCCAGGGAACAGGAGATGATCGCTTGGGGGAAGAAACGTTCGGCCACCACATACGTGGACCAACTGAACAAGAACGGCACCGCGGTCATGATGGCCAACGCCTGGGGCGACACGATCTTCTCACCCAACCAGTACGCCGACTTCTACGAGAAGCTGACCGGCCCGAAGAGACTGGAGTTCCGTCCCGGCGACCATGCGACCGCCGAGCTGACCGGCCTGTTCGGCCTCCCCAACGATGTCTGGACGGACACCGAGCGCTGGTTCGACCACTACCTCAAGGGCACGGACAACGGCATCAACCGCGAGGAACCGGTTCAGCTCAAGTCCCGTTCCACGGGCGGCTACGAGGGCTACCCGGACTGGAAGTCGGTCGGCGAGACGCGCAGGAAGATCGCCCTCGCGGGCACGACCACCATCCACACCAACGTCGACTCGGGCGCGGACGGCGGGGTCGTCTTCCTCTCCAGCATCCTCGACCAGGTGGCCAGGATCCCGCCGGTGGCCTCGATCCCCCTGCTCCCCCGCCGTTGGGCCGCCGTATGGCAGTCGGAGAAGTACGCCACGGCCCGACAGGTACGCGGTACCGCCATGTTGCACACCACCCTCACCCCGACCAAGGAGAGCGGCACCCTCGTCGCCTACCTCTATGACGTGGGGCCGCTCGGCCTCGGCAAGCTGGTCAGCAACGCGCCGTACACCTTCCACGGACGTACGCCCGGAAAGCCGTTCGGCGTCGACCTGGAGCTGTTCTCCACGGCCTACGACGTCCCGGCAGGGCACCGGCTGGCCCTGGTCGTCGACACGGTCGACCCGCTCTACATCGAGCACAACCCGTCCGGCGCGCAGCTGACCTTCTCCTCGCCGTCGAACGACCCGTCGTACGTGTCGATTCCGCTGCGCGAGCAGTGATCTCCGGCTGCGGCCGGGCGGACATGGCTCTACGGCTCAGTGCTTGAGGATCTTGGACAGGAAGTCCTTGGCGCGCTCGCTGCGCGGGTTCATGAAGAACTCGTCGGGGGTCCGGTCCTCGACGATCCGGCCGTCGGCCATGAAGACGACCCGGTTGGCGGCGGAGCGGGCGAAGCCCATCTCGTGGGTGACGACGACCATCGTCATCCCCTCCCTGGCCAGTTGCCGCATGACCTCGAGGACCTCGTTGATCATCTCCGGGTCGAGCGCGGAGGTCGGCTCGTCGAACAGGAGCACCTTGGGCTCCATGGCCAGGGCGCGGGCGATGGCCACGCGCTGCTGCTGGCCGCCGGAGAGCTGGGCCGGGAACTTGGGCGCCTGGTCGGCGAGTCCGACGCGGTCGAGGAGCCGGCGCGAGCGCTGGTCGGCCTCCTCCCTCTTGCGGCCGCGGACCTTGACCTGCCCCAGCGAGACGTTCTGCAGCACGGTCTTGTGGGCGAACAGGTTGAACGACTGGAAGACCATGCCGACGTCGGCACGCAGCCGCGCGAGCGCCTTGCCCTCCTCGGGCAGCGGCTTCCCGTCGAGCAGGATGGCGCCGGACTGGATGGTCTCCAGTCGGTTGATCGTCCGGCACAGCGTCGACTTCCCCGACCCGGACGGGCCGATGACCACGACCACCTCCCCCTTGCCGACGGTGAGCTCGATGTCCTGCAGGACATGCAGCTCCCCGTAGTACTTGTTCACTTCACGCAGCTCGATCAACGGATCGACGGCCATACGCAGCCCTACTCACTCTCAGCTGTGTCGTGGTTGCCGCAAACTATCCAGACAAGAGTGGAGTTAATACACGACACGCACTTTTCGGGCATTAGCCGTATTTACGTCGACCATATGTCGAACCATGAGTCACACGAGCCTCTCCAGTCACTCCTCCGCGACCTCGGCGTACACCTGCGAGAGCTCTGGAGCCCCGCTGGCCGCCCAGTCCTGACCGGACTCCACGACGTCGAACTCACGGCCGGTGTCGAGCCGGACGACGGGCTGGCCGTCCGACCGGATCTCCCAGGCGGCACCGGGCACGGTACGCACGATGACCGTGCCCAGGTAGAGACCCGCGTCGTTGCCGAGCCAGGGCAGCACCTCCTCGTCGTCCCGCCAGCGCGGCACCACCTGGTCGAGGGCCTCCAACGACTCGACGGAGTCGTCCAGTTGGACGCCCTCCCGGGACGCCTGCGACCGGAGCAGCTCGCACTCTGCGAGGAGTTCTGCGATGCCCTCGGGGTCGAGGTCGGCATACTCCTCGTGCCGGTTGCCGAGAAAAGGGATCTTCATACGTCCAGCGTGTCATTCGCACCGGCGTACGCACCACAGGCGCGCGGATGGTCACTTCGGGGCGATTTCACGCCGCGTGCGCGCCTGCCTCGTTGACGCGTCCCTGCTGTCTCTCTAGCTTCACCCTGCGTCTTTCGTCCCACCGGTGAACGGGGAGGAGTCGGCCGTGCGTCGACGTGTCCGGGGCTTCGCGATCGTCGTCGTCCTGTTCGCCGCTCTGGTGCCGGCCGTCTCGGCACGGGGCGCCACCGGAGGCGTGGCCAGGCCGCTGCCGCTGGAGCGGCTCTTCGACAACAGGGCGGTCAGCGACGACTCCGTCCCGGCCGCGGCCGACTTCGACGACTCCGGCGCCTCCCTGTCCGCACAGGACCTGACGGCCGCGGGCTGGACCCCCGGCCGCACGCTCACCGTGCAGGGCGCCCGGCTGACCTGGCCGTGCCGGCAGCCGGGCGAGCCGGACAACGTCCGCGCCGACGGCCAGTCCGTGCGCCTCCGCGGCCGTGGTGACGCCCTCGCCTTCCTGGTCGCGGGCACGGACGGCGCCGATGTGAGCGGCGCGGGCTCGGTGTCGTACACGAACGGCACCCGCTCCTGGTACCGGCTGACGGCCCCGGACTGGCGCACCGGTCCACTCCCCACGAAGGCGGTGGCGCTGCCGCACATCAACACACCGACCGGTCAACTCGACCGGCGGGCACGGCTGTACGTGGTGACGGTGCCGTTGGTCGCGGGGCGCGCGGTCTCGTCCGTACGGCTGCCCCGCGCCGTCGGTCTGCATGTGTTCTCGGTGACGGTACGGGCGTCGGGGCAGGGCTGGACCGGGAGTTGGGCGGCGGCGAGCTCCGGGTACGCGGCGGTCGGGCCATGGAGCGACCGGACCCTGCGGCTGGTGGTGCACACGTCGGTGGGCGGGCCCCGGGTGCGGCTGCGGTTCGACAACACGTTCGCGGCGGCGCCGCTACGGATCGGCAGCGCGACGGTGGCGGTGCAGACGGCGGGCGCCGCGGCGCGGGAGGTCCCGGTGCCGGTGTCCTTCGGGGTTTCGGCCGGGGTCGAAGTCCCGGCGGGGGCAGAGGCGTTCAGCGATCCGCTGTCCTTCGCGGTGCCCGCGGACACGAACCTGCTGGTGAGCTTCCATCTGCCGGACACGGTGGCGGCGGCACCCGTGCACCGGGTCGCGGTGCAGCGGTCGTATCTGAGTGTGCCGGGTGATCACGCGGCGGAGAGCTCGGGGGCGTCGTACACCAAGACCCTGACCAGCTGGCCGCTGCTGACCGGTGTGGACGTGAGTGACGGTCCGGGGTCGGTGGTGGTGGACGGGGACTCGATCACCGACGGCACGATGTCGACCCAGGACGCGAACCGGCGGTGGCCGGATGTGCTGGCGAGGCGCTTGCTGGAGCAGGATGCGGTCCCGCGTTACGGGGTGCTGAACGAGGGGATCTCGGGCAACCGCGTGGTCACGGACTCCTACCCCGGGGACGGGGTGTCCACGAGCACGGGCGGGGTGAGCGCGCTGCACCGCTTCGACCGCGATGTCCTCGCCCAGACCTCGGCGCGCACGGTGATCGTCTTCGAGGGCGTGAACGACGTGCGGTGGCAGTCGACGGCGGAGGAGGTCATCGCGGGACTGCGAGATCTCGCCGAGCGCGGGCATGCGCGGGGGCTGCGGATGCTGGTGGCCACGATCCTGCCGTGCGAGGGCGAGGTGCGGTGCACGGCCGCCGTGGACGCCGAGCGGGTGGCGGTCAACGGCTGGATCCGGGACACGGACGCGTTCGACGGCGTGCTGGACTTCGATGTCCTCGCCCGTGACCCCGCCCACCCGACACGGATGCTGCCCGCCTACGACAGCGGGGATCATCTGCATCCCGGGGACGCGGGGTTGGCGGCCCTCGCGCAATCCGTGGACCTGAGGCTGTTGTAGGAGCTACACGTCCAGATCGACCACCACCGGCGCGTGATCGGATGCGCCCTTGCCCTTCCGCTCCTCCCGGTCCACGTACGCGTCGGTGACCGCCTTCGCGAACGGCTCGTTGCCGTAGACCAGGTCGATGCGCATGCCGCGGTTCTTGGGGAAGCAGAGCTGGCGGTAGTCCCAGTACGTGAAGGGGTGGTCGTACTTGAGGGGGCGTGGGACGACGTCGGAGAGGCCGGCCTCGCGGAGGGAGGCGAGGGCGGCGCGCTCGGCCGGGGTGACGTGGGTGAGGCCCTCGAAGGCGGCCACGTCGTAGACGTCGTCGTCGGTCGGCGCGACGTTGTAGTCGCCGAGGACCGCGAAGGGCCGGCTGCCGGACGCGTCACCGGCGACGGCCGCCTTGAGGGCCTCGAACCACTGGAGCTTGTAGGCGTAGTGGGGGTGGTCCACCTCACGGCCGTTCGGCACGTAGACCGACCAGACGCGGACCTTGCCGCAGGTCGCCGAGATGGCGCGGGGCTCCTCGGCGCCGTCGTAGCCGGGGTCGCCGGGCAGGCCCTTGACGACGTCCTCCAGGCCGACGCGGGAGAGCACCGCCACGCCGTTCCACCGCCCGGTCGCGTTCACCGCCGCCTCGTAGCCCGCCTCGCGCAGCTGGTCGAACGGGAACTGGTCCTCGGCCAGCTTGGCCTCCTGGAGGCAGAGCACGTCGGTGCCGCTGCTCTCCAGCCAGGCCAGGAGCCTCGGCAGGCGGGCGGTGATCGAGTTCACGTTCCAGGTCGCGATGCGCATGTCTCACAACCTACCGGGCGGGTCCGACAACGCGGCCGCCCCGCCCGCCGGGCCGCCTCGGGCCGACGCCGAACCGCCCGGCGCCCTGCCCGACGCCTCGCTCGGACCTCCGCCGACCGCCCGCCGCGGCCGGTCTCGGACCTCCGCTCTCGGACCTCCGCTCTCAGGCCCCCGCTCTCAGACCTCCGCTCTCAGACCTCCGCCGAGCCGCCCGGCGTCAGCCGCAGATGCTCGGAGCCGCCCAGCGCGCCGATCTGACGGTCGTAGATCGGACGGGCGAGGTCGGTGAGGAGGGCGTCGTGGATGTCGTAGGCGCGCTGCGGCTTGACCTCGCGGACATAGTCGATGACCTCCGAGATCTTGTTCCAGGGGGCCATGACGGGCAGCATCAGCGTCTCGACGGGGTGGTCGGGGACGGTGAGGGCGTCGCCGGGGTGGAAGACCTTGCCGCCGTCGATGAGGTAACCGACGTTGGTGATGCGCGGGATGTCCGGGTGGATGACGGCGTGCAGTTCGCCGTGGACCTGGACGTCGAAGCCGGCGGCGGTGAAGGTGTCGCCGTGGCCGACGGTGTGCACGCGGCCCGGGAAGGCGGCGGAGATCTGTTCCGCGACCGAGGCGAGGGTCCAGATCTCGGCGGCCGGATTGGCGTCCAGGGCCGCCCGCAGCCGCTCCTCGCTGAAGTGGTCGGGGTGTTCGTGCGTGACGAGGATGGCGTCCGCGCCGATCGCGGCGTCCTCCTCGCTGAACCCGCCGGGGTCGAGGACGAGCGTCCGCCCGTCCTTCTCGAGGCGTACGCACGAGTGCGACTTCTTCGTGAGTTTCATGGCTCCCATCCTGCCGCCTCGCGCGCGGCCGGGGGCGGTTCAGCCTGGTGCTTTCGCTGCCAGGCTGATGATCACTCCTCGGGCGTGGTCTCCTCGCGTATGACCTGCTGGGCCACCCTGAACGCGCTGTTCGCCGCCGGTACGCCGCAGTAGACGGCCGCCTGCAGCAGAACCTCCTTGATCTCCACCGGGGTGAGACCGTTGCGCAGGGCGGCGCGGGTGTGGAAGGCCAGCTCGTCCAGGTGGCCGCCCGCGACCAGGGCGGTGAGGGTCACACAGCTGCGGGCGCGTCGGTCGAGGCCGGGCCGGTCCCAGATCTCGCCCCACGCGTACCGGGTGATGAACTCCTGGAAGTCCCCGGAGAACTCGTCGGCCTGCGCCAGCGCCCGGTCGACGTGCGCGTCGCCGAGCACCTCTCGGCGGACCTTGATCCCGGCGTCGTAGGGGTCGGGCCGTCCCGTCCCCGGCGGGGGCACGACGACGGCGGGCGCGATCTCGGCGATCGGCGTGGGCTGGGGCGCGGCGGCCAGGACCGGCTTGACCGGTGCCGCGAGGATGGCCATCTGGCCGGTCGCGGAGTCGAACGCGGGCTGCCAGGCGGTGGAGAAGTGCCGCACCAGCAGGTCGGTGACGGCGGCGGGCTGCTCGACCGGCACCAGATGGGAGGCGCCGGGCACGACGGCGAGGCGGGCGTCCGGGATGCCGGCGACCAGGGTTCGGGCCTCGGCGGGCCCGGTGACCTGGTCGTCCGAGCCGACGAGGACGAGTGTCGGCACCCCGACCCGGCCCAGCTCGGCCCGTACGTCGAAGGCCGCCAGCGCCTCGCAGGCGGAGATGTAGCAGCCGGGGTCCGTGGTGCGCACCATCTGCACGGCCCACTCGGTGATCGCGGGCTGCGTGGCGGCGAACCCGCCGGTGAACCAGCGGTCCGGGGAGGTACGGGCGATGGGGTCGAGCCCGTTGGTGCGTACGATCACCCCGCGCTGCCGGAACTCGTCCGCCGTGCCGAACCGCGGCGAGGCCGCGATCACCGCGAGCGAGGCGATCCGCTCCGGATGACGCAGGGCCAGCTCGAGCCCGAGGGCGGCCCCGAACGCACAGCCCGCATAGCCGAACCGCTGCACGCCGAGCGCGTCGAGCGTGGCGAGCAGCCGATCGGTGAGCACGCCGACCGAGCCCGCCGGGTACGCGGGCGCACCGCCGTGCCCCGGCAGATCGAACCGGAAGACACGCCACTGCTTGATCAGCTCGGGCACCTGGCGGTCCCACATGTGCCACGTCGTGCCGAGCGAGGGACCGAGGATGAGGACCGGGGCGTCGTCCGGGCCGTCGAAGCGGTACTGGAGGGCGGGGGTCTTCGTCTCACTCACCGCTCCACGCTAACCGCCGTTTCTTTGCCCCCGGCCCCTGGGCCCCCAGTCCTCACACCTGACTCCCGCGGATCACCGGCGAACCCTCACACCGCCTTCACGGGACGCCGGGCGACGGCGTCGAAGAGGTGGCCCTGGACTCGTGTCCAGTCCGGCTCCCAGGCGCTCTCGGTCGTCTGCCGGGGCAGCCGGCCGTGCAGGGACGGCTGTTGCGCGGCAGGTGCGCTCCTCAAGTGGAGACCCAGGGCGCCGGGGCGTTCCGGACGGATCGGGACGGCCGGAACCGGTAGGGCATCGAGGTCGGCGACGGCTCTGGGCACGCGCTGTGCCGGCCCTGGCGGTCAGAGGTCGTTCGGTGTGCCCAGGCCGGTGAGCGCGCCCACGGGGTCCAGGTCCGGCGTGCCGCGGGGCCACCAGTCGTCGTGGCCCGGTTCCGACTCGTAGGCGTACCACAGTCCGTCGCGGCCCAGGCGGAGTTGGATGTGGCCGCGGGGGTGGGTGAGGTGGTTGCGCCAGGGACGGAAGGCGGGGAGGTCGGCGGCGAGGAGGAGGGGGCGGGCGCGGTCGAAGCGGCCTGCGGGCGGGTCCCAGGGCTCTTCGAGGACGGCGAGTCCTTCGAGTCCGCCCTGCCGCCAGGCGGCGACCGCGCGGGCCAGGTCGGACGGGGTGCGGTCGGCGGCGGAGGCGAGGGAGGCGTAGAGCGCGCGGGTCGTGGCGGTGAGGCCGGAACCGGGGCGGGCGGCGGCGAGCCGGACCGCGTCCTGCCACAGTGTCAGCTCGGCCACCGGGTCGCGGCCGCTGGTGAGCAGGGTGTGGGCGCGGGCGGCGGCGTCGGTGGCCAGCTGGTCCAACGCGAAGGGGTCCGGGCCGCCAGGGGCTGCCGGGTAGACCGGGGGCTGCTCGGGGTGCGGGGGCACGGGCAACGGGGCCGGGAGGGGCGGGAGTCGGCGGGACGCGAGGACGACCTCGGTGGCTCGGACCGCCGGAAGCTGGGCCGGTTCCTGCTCCTGGGCGGCGCGGGCCGCGCGGGCGGCGCTGAGGCGGGAGAGGGCGTCGAGCAGTTCGCGTTCGCCGCGGCCGCGCAGCAGAAGCAGGACGAAGGGATCGGCGTCGAGGAGGCGGGCGGTCCGGTAGCAGAGGGCTGCGGCGTGTTTGCAGGGGTGGCCGCGGTCGGGGCAGCTGCAGTGCGGGTCGAGGTCACGCGGGCCGGGGAGCAACGGCACCCCGCAGTCGGCGAGGGACTGGGGCAACTCCTTGTCGAGCAGCGCGGCGATATGTCCGGGCCGCTCGGCGGCGGCATCCAGAAACCGCGCCCAGTCGCCGTCGTCCAGCGTCCGCAACCGCACCTGCACGCGGTACGGGCGAGGCCGGCTCCCCTGCACATACGCCAGGACCAGCCCCGGGGTCACGGTAATGGCGTCCACATGCCCCCGCTCGGCATAACTCCGGCCCCGAGCAAGCCGCTTGGGGTCCAACGCGCCTTCTTCCAGGGCCGTGACCCAGGCGTTTCCCCACCAGGTGTCGGCGAAGGGGGAAGGGGAATCCGCCGAAGAAGCGGGGGTGGATGCGGGGGCCGGCAGGGCGGGGAAGGTGCGGCGCAGTTCGCCGTCGCGGGAGGGGGCTGCCATGGAGCGGGGCGGCAAGGAGGCCGCCGAGCCGACGGAAGGGACACGGTCGGACGACGCCGAGATGTGTCCGGTGCGCGCGGTGGCCGTGCGGTCCGTCTCGGCATCGGCCTCGGACCCGGCACGTCCCGACGGTGCCGAGGTCGCGTCCTGCCCGGAGTTGCCCAGGTCCGAACTCCCTTGCCGGGCAGGGTCCCCATGGTCGTCCGCGCCTTCCGGCGAACTCTCCTCCGAAGGCATCCGGAAGGCTCCGGCAAGCAACTCCCGCAGGTCACGTGCCTGAACTCCGGGCGCCCGACGAGACGCACCACCGCGTGCTCCGTCCGGAACCCGCTCGGCGCGACGCGGCCCCCACGCGGGCCGGCGCCCCCCGCGCTCACCGCTCTCCTCATCCCGCCGCGCCTGCTCCCGCGCGGCACGCAACGCCTCGCGCACGGCATCCGCAGGCCGCGGAAGGGATGCACCGTCCCGAGGAGAGCCGACGGCCCGGCCGCCCTCTGCGACCTCACCGCCCCGGGCAGCCTCCTCGACACCCCGGGCAGCCGCGGCAGGCTCGGGAGAATTCGCCACGTCGATGCCTCGTCGGCCGACGTCGCTGCCCGAAGCCGCGGTGGCCGACGGGGTCTCCGCCGCCTCGACGGGTTGACCGGCTTCACCGACGGAGGAGGCGCCCGCTCCGTCCACTGCGGCGGCGACGGCCCGCCGCAGCCGCGCACGCGCGGCATCCGCCGGTCGCGCCTCGTCATCACCAGGTGCCTGGGATACCTGCCCCTGCTCCGCAGAACCGCCCGACGAGGCCGCCACCTCCACGGAGTCCCCGAGCGCCGTCCCCTCCCCCGCGCTCTTCTCGGACCCGGGCCGTTCCGCGGCCGCAGACTCCTCGGACGCGGTCGCCTCCCCCGCCCCCTCGTCCCGTCGCCGCCGCTCCCGCGCCTCCCGCAGCGCCCTGCGGGCCTCGTCCGCCGGGCCCGGGGTCATGAGGGCCTCCTGAGGGACACCAGGTCGGACAGTTCACGGTCCGTCAGTTCGGTGAGGGCCGACTCGCCGGAGCCGAGGATCGCGTCGGCCAACGCCCGCTTGGACTCCAGCATTTCGGCGATGCGGTCCTCGACCGTGCCCTCCGTGATCAGACGGTGGACCTGGACCGGCTGGGTCTGGCCGATGCGGTAGGCGCGGTCGGTGGCCTGTTCCTCGACGGCCGGGTTCCACCAGCGGTCGAAGTGGATCACGTGACCTGCTCGGGTGAGGTTCAGGCCGGTGCCCGCCGCCCTCAGGGACAGGACCAGGACCGGGGTCGCGCCGCTCTGGAAGCGGTCCACCATGCGTTCGCGTTCGGGGACGGGTGTGCCGCCGTGCAGCAGGTCGACGGGGACCGCGCGGGAAGCCAGGTGGGCGGTGATCAGCCGGGCCATCCCGACGTACTGTGTGAAGACCAGCGCCGAACCGTCCTCCGCCAGCAGCGTGTCCAACAGCTCGTCGAGGAGGGCGAGTTTGCCGGAGCGGGCCAGCAGGCGGCCGTCGGATCCTCCCGCTGCCTCCTCCTTCAGGTACAGCGCCGGGTGGTCGCAGATCTGCTTCAGCGCACCCAGGAGCTTCAGCACCAGGCCCCTGCGCGCGATGCCCTCCGACATCTCGATGGTCAGCATCGACTCCCGCACCACCGCCTCGTACAGCGCCGCCTGTTCGCGGGTGAGCGGCACCGGATGGTCCGTCTCCGTCTTGGGCGGCAGTTCGGGGACGATGCCCGGGTCGGACTTCTTGCGCCGCAGGAGGAAGGGGCGGACCAGGCGGGCCAGCCGGTGCACCGCCTCCTCGTCCTCGCCGTTCTCGACGGCACGCGCGTGCCTGGCGCGGAAGGACTTCAGGGGGCCGAGGAGTCCCGGTGTCGTCCAGTCGAGCAGAGCCCAGAGTTCGGAGAGGTTGTTCTCCACCGGCGTGCCCGTGAGGGCCACGCGCGCGGGTGACGGGATCGTGCGCAGGGCCTTCGCCGTCGCCGAGTACGGGTTCTTCACATGCTGTGCCTCGTCCGCGACAACCATGCCCCAGCGCTGCTCGGCGAGCCGTGGTGCGGTGGTGCGCATGGTGCCGTACGTCGTCAGGACGAAGCCCGCGCCCAGGTCCTCCAGCGTGCGCTCCGGGCCATGGAAGCGGCGGACGGGGACGCCGGGTGCGAAACGGACGATCTCCCGCTGCCAGTTGCCCAGCAGCGAGGCCGGGCAGACCACCAGGGTCGGCTCGCTGCGGGCCCGCTCGAGGTGCAGGGCGATGACCGTGATCGTCTTGCCGAGGCCCATGTCGTCGGCGAGGCAGCCGCCGAGGCCGAGCGTCGTCATGAGGTCCAGCCAGGCCAGGCCGCGGAGTTGGTAGTCGCGGAGCGTGGCGTGCAGGCCGGGTGGGGGGTCGGCGGGACGGACTCCGGTCGTCAGGCGGTCGCGCAGGGCGGCCAGCGCGCCCACCGGGACCGCCTCGACCGTCTCGCCCTCCACCTCCGCGCTGCCGGTGAGGGCGACGGAGAGCGCGTCCACCGGGTCGAGCAGGCCCAGTTCGCGCTTGCGGGCCTTGCGGACCAGGGCCGGGTCGACCAGCACCCAGCGGTCCCTCAGCCGTACGACCGGACGGTGGGCCTCGGCCAGCGCGTCCATCTCGGCCTCGGTGAGCGGATCGCCGCCGAGCGCCAACTGCCAGCGGAACTGCAGGAGTTCCTCGCTCTCGAAGAAGCCCGTGCCGTCGGTCGCCGCGCCGGGTGCGGGGCGTACCACCGCGGCGGCGGACAGGTCCTGGGCGAGGTCCCGGGGCCAGTGCACGGCGACCCCGGCCGCCGCGAGCCGCGTCGCCGCCACGCCGAGCAGGTCGCCCAGCTCCTCGTCGTACAGGGCGAGGACGTCGGGGACGTCCTGCTCGGCGAGCCGGTCGAGCGGTGCCCAGATCCGGGCCGCCCGCCGCACGGCCAGCGCGGCGTGCACGCGTGCGCGTGGTCCGAATGCCGCGTCCGCCTCACCCGCCCACAGGGTCGCCACGTCGACGACGAGGGTGGGGTCGGCGAGGCTGTGCACCTGGACGATCGCGGCGCCCGCGGTGCGCCTGCCGTCGTCGCCGTCGAAGAGCTCGTACGCCGACAGGTCGAGGCGGAGCGAGATGCGCACGCCCGCGTCCATGCCGGCGGCGACCTCGGCCGCCCAGTCGTGGGCGTCGGGCAGTCGCTGCGGGCGGCGGTCCGCGAAGGGCTTGCCCAGGGCGTGCGGTGCGGCGGGGGTGCGGGGCAGGGTGTCGGCGACCGCGTCCAGGAAGGAGCGCATCAGCGCCTCCGGCTCGGGCAGCCGGAGCGGGCCCGGGCCGGGCAGCGGGACCGCGTGGCCCTCGTACGGCAGCGCGGCGGCGACGGCTCGAAGATGCGCGATGTCGTCCGGGTCGAGCGGGCCTGCCCGCCACGCGTCATGGCCGGTGGCCGTGAGGCCGGGCAGGAGGCGGCCGCGCGCGGTGAGCCGCAGCGCGTGCAGGGCCGCCGCTCCCCAGCAGGCGGTCGCGGGGTGGGCGGCCGGGTCGCGCCGGGCACGGACCAGAAGGGGCAGGGCCTCCACGACCGGGAGGGAGAGCGCGGGGGCGGTCCTGCGCCGGACTCCCGACGCGCCGTGTGGTCGTACGACGGTGAGCTCGGTGTCCTCGGCGGGCAACGGACCGCCGTCGGGATCCCAGAAGGCGACCCGGCCGTCCCTCGGCAGGGGTGCGGGCAGGAAGACGGCCGCGAGTCGCACGGGGACCGACGCGCCCTCACGCTCGGCCACCGCAGCCGTGTCACCCATACGATCTGTCACCTCCCGCCCGTGTCTCCGATCAGATGTCTTCGACTCTACGGGCGGGGTCTGACAATCGGTCCCGGCGGCTGCTACGAGCCGGATCGCCTCCGCGGCGCTCCAGCCAGCGCTCCAGCCGGTGTCGAGGCCGACCGCGTCACGGAACCGTGCGGGAGACGACGTAGAAGAACGGGTTGTTCGCGTCGGACATGTTCACGACGACGTCCTGCGTCGGCTTCGGGGCCTTCTGCTTGTGGACGAGGCCGTACCAGGGGCCGGGGCGGATGAACCTCCAGCCGGTGATCTTCTGGTCGCGGGCGCTGATGGTGATGTCGTCCCGCTTCAGGTCGGCGCGGCTGACGCCCATGTCGTGAAGGAAGACGTCGAGGTTGCGGACGGGGGTCTGGAACTGGACGTAGAGCCGGCTGGTCTTCCAGTTGTTGGTCTCGTAGGAGGCGACCTTGCCGGAGGGGTGCGGCATCGGCACCTGGTAGAGGCGGCGCTGCACCTTCGACGGCCAGCCCTTGGTCAGGCCGGTCGCCGCGTACTTGGCCTCCTTGTCCTTGCCGCTGTCGCGGCTCTGGGCCGCGGAGATCACCAGGTAGCCGGCCGGGACGCCGATGAGCAGCACGATGATGAGCAGGGTGAGCGCCCGTCGGCGGATCTTGTGGCGGCGGTCCTCGGCAGGCCGCCGCGGCTCGTCCGGGGGCACCGCCTGGCGCGGCAGCGATGCCGTCATGCGGTGTCCCGGGTGGAGCGGCGGGCCTCCGTGTACCGCGCGTAGCGCTCGTAGCGCTCCACCCGGCGCCGGTTGGCGCGGCGGAAGCGGCGGGCCACCAGGCGGGCCAGGTCGGCGGCGCCCACCATGCCGGCCTCGGGGCCGAGCTGGGCGCGGGCGATCCGGGCCTCGGGGCGGTAGCCGCGGCCGGTGAGCTGGCGCTTGAAGGCGTCCCGGGCGGGGCCGATCAGCAGGTCGTCGGCCGCGCTGACGCCGCCGCCGATGACGAAGCAGGACGGGTCGAGGGCGGCGGCTAGGTTGGCGATGCCGACGCCGAGCCACTGGCCGATGTCCTGCAGCAGCTCGATGCACATCGCGTCGCCCTCACGGGCCAGCTCGGTGATCATCGGGCCGGTGATGTCGTCGATGTTGCCCTTGACGTGCTCGATGATCCCGTAGGCCACCGGGGAGTCGGCGGCGGCCAGTTCCTTGGCCTCGCGGACCAGTGCGTTGCCGGAGCTGTACTGCTCCCAGCAGCCGCGGTTGCCGCACGGGCAGCGGTGGCCGCCGGGCACGACCTGCATATGGCCGAACTCGCCGGCGACGCCGTACTTGCCGCGCTTGACCTGGCCGTCCTCCAGGATCGCGCCGCCGATACCGGTGCCGAGCGTGATCATGACGAGGTGGTCCTCGCCGCGGCCCGCGCCGAAGCGCCACTCGGCCCAGGCGGCGGCGTTGGCGTCGTTGTCTACTAGGACGGGGACGGCGAGACGGCCGGCGAGACGGTCACGCAGGGGCTCGTTGCGCCAGGAGAGGTGGGGGGCGAACAGGACGCGGTTGCGGTCGGCGTCCACCCAGCCGGCGGCGCCGATGCCGACGGCGTGCACGTCGTGGCGGTCGGAGAGGTCCAGGACCAGTTCGACGATGGTGTCCTCGACGACCTTGGGGCTCTTGGACTTGTCCGGCGTCTCCGTGCGGAGCTTCTCCAGGATGTTGCCGTCCGCGTCGACGACGCCCGCCATCACCTTGGTGCCGCCGATGTCGATGCCGACCGTGGGCACGCGGGGGGCGGTCAGGTGGGAGCGGCGTTCCCGGGTGCCGACCGTACGGAGTGCGGGGGCGCGCCTGGAGCCTATGGGGGCGGTGAAGTTGCCGTAGGTGCTCATCAAGGCCCGATTCTGCCTCACCGTGACGACGGGTGCTGTGCGGGGGAGCGAAGGGGGTGCGCGACGTGTGCCGGGTGCCGGTTGTTTGTGGCTGGTCGCGCCCACGCGACGGAGCCGCACATCGATACAGCCCCGCGCCCCTTGAGGGCGTGCGAGCCATGTCGACCTAATTGTCCTGACATTGCGACCAAAGCCACCAAGGCCCGTAAACCAGTCAGTACCGCAGGAACACGACACTCATGACCGTACTAGCAGCTGGAACTCGAACGAATAGCGTGTCGGGCGGTACGTGTGTGTGCCGTATTCGACCGCCCTGCCCGTGTCGTCGAAGGTGACTCGCTGCATGGTCAGGAGGGGCGCGCCCTCCGGCTCGGACAGGCGGTCGGCCTCCGCGGACGTGGCGCCCCGGGCGCCGATCGTCTGGCGGGCGCTGTGGAGGGTGATGCCTGCCGAGCGCATCATGCGGTAGAGGCCTGTCGTCTCCAGCTGGGCAGTGTTCAGGTCGAGGAGGCCCTGGGGGAGGTAGTTGCACAGGTACGCCATCGGCTCGCCGTGGGCGAGGCGCAGGCGTTCCACTCGGTGTACGTCGCTGTCCTCGGCGACGCCCAGGGCCGCGGCGACCTCGGCGGTGGCCGGGACGATGGCGTTGACCAGGACCTTTGTCGCGGGGCGTTGGCCGGCGGCCTCGAGGTCGTCATAGAGGCTGGAGAGCTCCAGGGGGCGTTTGACCTGGCTGTGGACGACCTGGGTGCCGACGCCTCTGCGGCGCACCAGGAGGCCCTTGTCGACCAGGGACTGGATGGCCTGGCGGACGGTGGGGCGGGACAGACCGAGACGGGCGGCCAGCTCGATCTCGTTGCCCAGCAGGCTGCCGGGCGTGAGAGCTCCGTGCTCGATCGCCGCCTCCAGCTGCTGGGACAGCTGGAAGTACAACGGCACGGGAGAGCTCCGGTCCACGCTGAGCTCGAGCGGCACGGTCGGGTCCACATCTGGTTTCGGCACGGGCCGAGCGTAGCTCCACGCGTTGTTGACGGGAAGTTGTGTAGTCCGATTGTCCGGACATACGCATTGACAGTTTGGCCACCGAACCCCCACTTTGTTTTCATGCGCATCGGGGTCATCGGTACGGGGCGGATCGGCACCATCCATGCGAACACGCTCAGCCGGAACCGCGAGGTCGGGTCGCTGATCCTCACGGACGCGGATCCCGCGCGGGCCCAGGAGCTCGCGCACCGCCTCGGGGAGACGGCTGCGCCGGGGGTGGACGAGATCTTCAAGTGGGGCGTGGACGCGGTGGTGATCACCACCGCGACGGCGGCGCACGCCGAACTGATCGGTCGGGCAGCGCGCTCGGGACTCCCGGTGTTCTGCGAGAAGCCGATCGCCCTCGACCTGCCGGGCACGCTGAACGCCATCGCCGAGGTCGAAACCGCCGGGACGATTCTGCAGATGGGGTTCCAGCGGCGGTTCGACACGGGGTACGTGGGTGCGCGGGAAGCGGTGCGCTCGGGGCGGCTCGGGCGTCTGCACACCGTACGGGCGCTGACGAGCGACCAGGCCCCTCCCCCGCCCTCGTGGCTGCCGCTGTCCGGCGGGCTGTACCGGGACACGCTGATCCACGACTTCGACGTGCTGCGCTGGGTGACGGGGCGCGAGGTCGTGGACGTGTACGCGGCAGGGTCGGACGCCGGGCCGCCGATGTTCCGGGAGGCGGGTGACGTCGACACGGGCGCGGCGCTGCTGACCCTGGACGACGGCACCCTCGCGACGGCCACGGCGACACGGCTGAACGGCGCCGGGTACGACGTCCGAATGGAACTGGCCGGCGAACTCGACCAGATCGTCGTGGGCCTGGACGACCGTTCGCCGATCGCGTCCACCGAGCCGACCGGGCCGCCGGCCGCGGACAAGCCGTGGACGGGCTTCCTGGAGCGCTTCGGACCGGCCTACGAGGCCGAACTGGCCGCCTTTGTCGAGGTCGTCCTCGGCCGGCGCCCGAACCCCTGCGACGGCCGCGAAGCCCTGCAGGCGCTGCGGATCGCGGAGGCCTGCGAGGTGTCCAGACGGGAGCGCAGACCGGTGGCGCTCATGGAGATTCCGGGGCGGGTGGAGCAGGCGTTCAGGTGACCGGTTCCGTGGCTCGGGGCCACGGTGGTCACCACCGCACCGGCAGGCTCCGCACCCCCCGCATCAGCATCCCCGGCAGCCAGTCGCCGGGCGAACCGTCCGGCGTGAGGCCGGGCGCCCGCTCCAGCAGGGTCCGGATCGCCGTACGGGCTTCGAGGCGGGCCAGGGGGGCGCCCAGGCAGTAGTGGATGCCATGGCCGAAGGCCAGGTGGCCGCGGGTGTCGCGGTGGAGGTCGAAGCGGTCGGGGTCGGGGTAGCGCAGGGCGTCGCGGTCGGCCGCGCTGAGGCCGACCATCACCGCGTCGCCCCGGACGATCTTCGTGCCGGCGATCTCCAGGGTCTCGGCGGCGAAGCGGAACGTGGCGTTCTCGACCGGGCCCTCGTAGCGCAGCGTCTCCTCCACCGCGGCGTCGACGAGGCTCATGTCGGAGCGGAGGGCGGCCAGTTGGGCCGGGTGCGTGAGCAGGGTGTGGACCGTGCCGCTGATCAGATTGACCGTCGTCTCGTGGCCCGCGATCAGCAGCACGAAGGCCATGCCGCGCAGTTCGCCCACGGAGAGGCGGTCGCCGTCCTCCGTGGTCGTGCGGATCAGGTCGCTCAGCAGGTCGCCGGTCGGGCCCGCGCACCGCTTGTCCTCGATCAGCTCGACGAGGTACTCGGCGAGCCGCGTGAACGCGGCGTGCTCGGCCTCCGAACTGGTCGGCGCGACCGCCTCCGTGGACATCTGCCGGAACTCCGCGCGGTCCATCTCGGGCACGCCGAGCAACTCGCAGATCACGGTGATCGGCAGCGGATACGCGAAGGAGTCCACGAGGTCGGCGCGGCCGCGCGGGAGCATCTCGTCGAGCAGGTCGTCGGTGATCTGCCGGATACGCGGCCGCAGTTCCTCCACCCGGCGCATGGTGAAGGCCCGGGAGACCAGGGCGCGCAGGCGGGTGTGCTGGGGCGGGTCGACGGTCAGCAGGTGATTGCCGATCAGCTCCTCGTCGAGGAACGTCATGCCGATCTTGCTGCCGTCCTTGGCGAGGCGTGGGTCGGCCAGCGCCGCGCGCGCCTCCTCGTAGCCGACGACGAGCCAGGTCTCGAAGTGGGCGTCCACCCCGGGCAGCCGCACCCGGTGCACGGGCCCGCGCTCGCGCAGCCGCGCGTAGACGGGATGCGGGTCGGTGCGGAATCCGTCGCCGAACTCCCCCAGGTCGATCAGTTCCGCCATGTGCCCGCTCCCCCGGTCCCGTGACGCCCCGTCCGATCGCTGTCTCTCCCTCTCAACGTCCGGCGGGTACCGCTAGTGCCCGTTCCCTTCCGGTTCCTCCAGAAGTCCCGCGTCGTACGCCAACAGGGCGATCTGCACCCGGTTGTTGAGGTCGAGCTTGGCCAGGATGCGGGAGACGTGGGTCTTCACGGTCGCGACGCTCATGAAGAGGTCGGCGGCGATCTCGGCGTTGGACAGACCCCGGCCGACCGCGACGGCGACCTCGCGCTCACGGTCGTTGAGGGCCGCGATGCGCGCACGCGCGCGTGTGCGGCGCGTGTCGGCGGCGCTGCCGACGGCGTGTTCCATCAACTGGCGGGTGACGGTGGGCGACAGCACGGGGTCGCCGGTCGCGACCCGGCGCACCGCGTCGACGATCTCGGCGGGCGGGGTGTCCTTGAGGACGAACCCGGCGGCACCGGCGCGCAGGGCGCGCAGCACCTGTTCGTCGGCGTGGAAGGTGGTGAGGACGACGACCTGCGGGGCGTCCTTGCGGGCCCGCAGCCGCTCCGTGGCCGTGAGGCCGTCCACCGACGGCATCCGGATGTCCATGAGGACGACGTCCGGCCGGGTGCGGTCGACGAGCGCCTCGACCTCTGCGCCGTCGGCGGCCTCCCCGACGATCTCGATGTCGTCCGCGCCGCCCATCATCAGGGACAGGCCGGCCCGCACCAGGGGGTCGTCGTCGACGAGGAGCACTCTGATCGCAGTCATGGGCCATACGTAATCACGGTTGCGGACAGGGACGTTGGCGTCTCGGCTCGTCAGGTGGTCATCCCCAGGGCAGCCACGCCCGCACCCGGAATCCCCCGTCGTCCTCGGCCCCGTGCGCCAGCCGGCCCCCGGCCAGCGTGGCGCGCTCCGTCAGCCCGATCAGGCCCTGTCCGGAGCCGGGGACGGACGGGACCTCGCCCTCGGGCGGTGGGTTCCGCACGGTCACGGTGAGCCCGTCGCCGTACGCGCCCGTGACGGTCACCGTGACCTCGGCCCCCGGCGCGTGCTTGCGGGCGTTGGTCAGGGCCTCCTGGGCGATGCGGTAGGCAGTGCGGCCGACCGAGGCCGGGACGGCGGCGGGGTCGGTGACCCGGCTGTCGAGGGTGACCTTCATGCCGGCCTCACGGGACTCGGCGACCAGCGCGTCGAGTGCGGCGAGCGTCGGCTGCGGACGGCCCGCCTCGTCGGGTTCGCCCGCGCGCAGCACGCCGATGATCTCCCGCAGGTCCTGCAGGGCCTCGTGCGCACTCTCCCGGATGACACCGGCCGCCCGCGCGATCTCCTCCCGGGGCGCGTCCGGGCGGAACTCCAGGGCGCCCGCGTGCACGCTGAGCAGCGTCAGCCGGTGGGCGAGGACGTCGTGCATCTCCCGGGCGATGGCCTCGCGGGCGAGCCGCTGCGCCTGCTCGGCCCGCAGCCGCGCCTCCGTCTCGGCGCGCCGGGCACGGTCCCGCAGGCTCAGCATGAGCTGCCGCTTGGACCGTACGAACATGCCCCAGCCGATGACGGCGACAGTGAGCAGCTCGGTGAACGCGACGACGCCCGCGTACGGCAGGTCGGGGTCGGGGCGCATCAGGTAGAACAGCGGGACCAGCGCGAGCTGGACGCCGCCTATCCAGGCGACGTACCGGAAGGGCCGGTGCACGGCGAGGGTGAACAGGGCGATCATGGCCGCGCCGCCCGCCGTGTCGGACAGGAAGCCGACCGGGATCATCGCGACCGCCAGCCCGAGCGGCCGGCGGCGCCGCAGCCACACCGCCGCGCAGGCCAGTGCGCCGAGCAGTTGGTCGAGGACGGCGAGGGCGTGCGAGGTGTGCGGGTCGCTGTTCAGGGTGTCCGCGGCCGCGAGGCCGATGACCGCGGCGAGCAGGAAGCAGGTGAAGTCGACGATCCAGTCGCGCGCGGTGCGCCGGGGCCGGGCCGAGCGCCCGGCGTCGGGGTCGATCTCGTGCAGCAGGGCGGACGGGAACAGCCATCTGCGCCGCCCTACGACCCCCGTCACCGCGGGCGTCCGCGTCTCGTCGGTCACGGTCGACAAATCTACGCAGCCGCGGCCCCCGGCACCTCCCCACGCGGGGCGATCCCAGACCAAAGTCGCACGGCCGCAGACTTTCGACGCACCGGCCCCCGGGGAACCGGAACTTCCGTCGCGCACGACTCGCCCCGCGGCCGATGTGCGTGGGGGTTCCGCGGGGCGAGGGTCGTGCCATGAAGCAGGTGCTGGAGGTACTCGGTTTCCTCGCCCTGGTGCAGGGCGTGCTGGGCCTGGTGCACGAGTTCACCCACTGGCATGCGGGGCTCGTCCAACGGCTCGGTTTCCTCGACGGCTACGGGGTCTACGCGAGCGTCGCCCTGGTGGTCCTGGCGATCGCCCTGTTCGCCGCCGCACAGAGCCGGAGGTCCGGGTAACGCGGTGCAGGCGAGCCCGGCCCGGGCGGCGCTCAGGCCGCCTCGGTCCGTCGGCGCGCACCGCGTTAACTCCCGGAAAACTCATCGGACTTGACGGGAAAATCTCCGGAGTTGTCATTGACATGCCACGGTCTACGCGCGTCATCATGAGGGCATGAGATTCCCCCCACGCGCCACCCGTATCGGCGCCGCAGCCGCTCTTCTGTCCGCCCTGCTCGTGGGCGGCACCGTCGCGGCCACCCCGGCGTCCGCCGCTGTCGGCAGCATCTGCTACAGCGACCTGCCCTCCCAGGCATACGACACGCTCGACCTGATCGCGTCGGACGGCCCCTTCCCCTACTCGCAGGACGGCACCGTCTTCCGGAACTCGGAAGGGGTGCTGCCCAGCCAGCCGTCCGGCTACTACCACGAATACACGGTCAAGACTCCGGGGTCGTCCACGCGCGGAGCACGCCGGATCGTCACCGGTGAGGAGACCCAGGAGGACTACTACACCTCCGATCACTACGCCACGTTCGATCTGATCGACTTCGACTGCTGAGGCCCGGCAGTCCGTCAAGGTGACCGAGCCCCTCGTCCCGCGTCCCCCCACAGTGCCGCCGGCCGCGGGGCGAGGCACGTTCCCCCAGGTGTTCGACGGGGAACTCCCCACCTGCCACAGGGCTGATCCCGGCCAACTGCCGGGCA
Organism: Streptomyces sp. NPDC001617; assembly: GCF_053596855.1. Lineage (NCBI taxonomy): Bacteria > Bacillati > Actinomycetota > Actinomycetes > Kitasatosporales > Streptomycetaceae > Streptomyces > Streptomyces sp. NPDC001617. The sequence goes on along the minus strand of NZ_JBSFHA010000016.1, from coordinate 18,209 downwards.
TTTGGCGAGAACCAGTACTCTTCCGCCAGCGTCGTACGGCTGGGGTGCCGACGGCCTGAACTGTGGGGGTACGACATGAGCAGCGAGCTCTACTTCAGCAACAACTACCGCGACCTGTGCGAGCGCAACGGCACCGGGGCCGGTTTCCAGTTCGAGTTCTCCTGTTCTCGCTGCTATGACACCTGGCGTTCGCCGTTCGAGGCGTACGCCGGTGAGCGGGCCGCCACCTGGCTCGGCAAGGGCGTCGACATGGCCTGGAGCCTGCTCGGCAGTGCGGGCAGGGGGGTCTCGTCCGCGGCCGACGGGCTCGCGGGGGCGGGCTGGGGGCAGGCCCGCGACCATGCCTTCCAGCGGGCGATCGCCAACGCGCAGGGGCATTTCAACCGCTGCGCGCGCTGCACGAACTACGTCTGCGGACGCTGCTGGAACGCGGCGCAGGGACTGTGTCTGCACTGCGCACCGGACACCGCGGCCGAGGCCATGGCGGCCCAGCAGCGCGGCCTCAACGACATGGCCTCCCAGCGGGCGTACGCCGCGGGACAGCAGGCCGGGCAGGCCTACGACCCCACCACACCCCGGCAGTTGGTCTGCCCCCAGTGCCGCACCGAGACCCACGGAGCCGCCTACTGCTCCGGCTGCGGCCATCACCTGGCCCAGTCCACCCGGTGCACCTCCTGCTCCGCAGCCGTGCCGGACGGCGCGGCATTCTGCCCGGGGTGCGGCACACGGCGGTAACGCGGTCCGCCCGACGTCGGCGCCCGGTCCCGTCACGCGTCGGAATCGAGCCTGCTGCTCAGGGCCGCGCACTTCGGCGCCGGGGTCACAGGAACGCCCTGCGGCGGCGCACGGCCGCCGCACGGCGTTCGGTCAGGCGTTCTCGGGGAGCTTGTACTCGCCGTAGTCCGGGCGTCCGGCCAGGTCGTACGTCTGGATGGACACCCCGGCGGGGGTGACACGGCCGCCCGTGTGCCGGAACTTCGTCGGCCGCGCGCCCTCCGTGAAGAGGCGACGGCCGGAACCGAGCACGACCGGGAACGTCGCCAGGTGGAGCGTGTCGATGAGGTCGAGCGCGAGCAGGGACTGGACGAGGGCGCCGCTGCCGTGCACCTGGAGCTCGCCATCCGTGCGTTCCTTGAGGGCGGTGACCTCCTTGGCGAGGTCGCCGCTGATCACGGTGGTGTGGGCCCACTCGGGGTCGGTCAGGGTCGCCGAGGCGACGAACTTCGGCAGGGCGTTGAGCTGGGAGGCGATGAGGTTGTCGGGATCGGTCACCTTCGGCCAGTAGGAGGAGAAGATGTCGTACGTACGGCGGCCGAGGAGGAACGCGGCGGGGTGTGCGAAGACCTCGGTGACGAACCGGCCGAAGTCGTCGTCGCCGTACACGAAACTCCAGCCGCCGTGCTCGAAGCCGCCGCGGGTGTCCTCCTGGGGACCGCCGGGCGCCTGATACACGCCGTCGAGAGTGACGAAGATCGTGGAGACGAGCTTGCCCATGACAGGTGCCTGCTTCCTGGTGCGGGGTCTGTTGTCATCACCTCAGACCCCGCGGACACCCGCAACTCATCGCTCGTCCAAACGGCACCTCAGCCGGCGTGCGTCGAGAAGAGGCCGCCGGTCGGACCCTGCTTGTCGCCGCCCTGGGCCTTCTTCAGCGCGTTGGCCAGGCTCTCGATGGTGAGGGACTGCAGGATCACGCGGCCGTTGCCCTCCAGGGTGGCCAGGGAGAGGCCCTCGCCGCCGAAGACGGCGTTCATCATGCCCTGGCGGTTCAGGCCGCCGATGCGCTGGACGCCGTACTGGATGCCCTCCTCGAAGGCGACCACACAGCCGGTGTCGACCTCGATGCGGCCGCCGAAGTCGGCCGGGTTGAGGTCGATGAAGTTGCCGGCGCCCGCGATGATCACCGTGCCGTGCCCGGTGAACTTCTCCAGGACGAAGCCCTCGCCTCCGCTCATGCCGGTGCGGCCGCCCTGGAAGGCGATGCCGAAGTCGACGGTGGACTCGGCGGCCACGAAGGCGTCCTTCTCGGCGAACCACGCGCGCGTGCCGTCGAGTTCCAGGGCGCGCATCTCGCCGGGGAGCACGCCCGCGAAGCCGACGGTGCCCTCGCCGCCCTGGGAGGTGAAGTACTGGAACGCCAGCGACTCGCCCGCGAGCATGCGCTGGCCGACCTGCATGGCGGTGCCCATGGCCTGGCGCAGCATGCCGCCCATGCCACCGCCTCCGCCCTGCTGCTGGCCTCCGCCGTTCGACGGGCCGGAGAGGCGGGTCTCCATGGTCACGTTCGTCGTCTTGAACAGGAACTTGCCGGCCTCGCAGTACACGGTCTGGCCGGGGCGCAGGTTGACGACCGCCATCTGCATGGCGTTGCCGACGATCTCTTGCTGAAGGGTCACGTGGGAGGAACGCCGGAGGGAGAGCGAAGAGTTCCTGCGTGTTCTCGGTCACTCGATCTCGTCCTGGGCCCGGCGTTGGTCCGGGTCGTCCGCGGCTGTCGCGGTGGCGCGTGCATCGTGGAATCTGCGGATGACGTCGAGCGGTCCGTCCCGTGCGGCGAGGCCCTCCGCGCCGGGGCGGGAGAGTGCTTGGCGCAGGGCGTTCTGGAGGGTGTCGCGGACGTGGGGCCAGGGGTGGTCTCCGTCGGAGGGCCCCGTCCAAGGTCCAGCAGCTGCTCCTCGAGCCACCCACTGGCCTTGGAGGTGTGGATGACCGCCTCGGGAGGTGACGTGGGCCGTGGCGGGTCCCGACGTGCCGCGACCCGCCGAAGCTTCTCGACCAGGATGGAGGAGGCCTGCCCTCTGAGCCAGGAGCGGCCGTCCCTCACATCCAGGGATTCCTCGGTGAACGCGAGCGGCCGGTACAGCTCCCGCTCGTCCAGCCGCTTCAGCTCCTCGCCGACGACGGCCTCGTACACCCGAGGATCGCGCGGCACGCCCATCGGATCCCCCTGGTGCGTCGACACCGACGGGATCAACGACAGTGAGGCGCACCGGAGTTGGCGGACGGTGCGCCCCAGGGGTTCAGCCGCCGAGCTCCTGGTGCCGTGCCGCCAGCCCCGCCGCCCCCTGCTCCGTGAGCGAGCCGAACAGGCGCAGGCGGGAGATGCCGCCGTCCGGGAAGATGTCCACGCGCGCGTGCGTGCCGATCGCCGGGGCGGGGAGGACGAAGCGGTGGTTGGTGTCGGGCTGGAGGCGGGTGCGCGGGAGGATCTCCGTCCACGCGCCGCTCTCGCCGTCCTTCACCGAGACCGAGGCCCAGCCCGCGCTGTTGCCCTTCAGGTACGCCGTGTCGATCTCCAGGGCGCGGATCCGGGACTGGGCCGCGAGGCGGTAGCGGATCCAGTCGTTGCCCTGGTCGCGGCGGCGGCGGGTCTCCCAGCCGTCGTCCATCTTGCGGGAGCGGCCCGGCTGGATGGTGTTGGTCGCCGGGGAGTAGAAGAGGTTCGACGCGTCCTCCGCCTGGCCGCCGTTCTCCAGGGCGACGACGTCGAAGGTGCCGAGGGTCTCCAGCCACTTCGGGTCGGGGACCACCTCGCCGTACACGCGCAGGCGTGCGATGCCGCCGTCGGGGTGCTGGTTGACGCGCACGTGCGTGAAGCGCTGTTCGACGGAGATGGAGAAACCATTCGCCGCGTGGCCGCCGACCGGGGTGCGGGGGACGAGCGTGGTCCACTTCACGTCGTCGCCGAGGAGTTCCTCGGGGGACGGGGAGCCCGGTACGGACGTTCCCTCGACCGACACCGCCTGCGGGTAGTTGCCCCGGAAGTGGGCCGTGTCGACGACGATCCCCCGGACGACACCCGGCGCGCCCAGGCGCACCAGCGCCCAGTCGTGGTCCTCCGCCGTCGGCCACGGGTGCTCCGCCGAGACACCGCGCCGGCGCCGCGTCTCCCAGCCGTCCATGATCTTGCCCTTGTGCCCGAAGTGCTCGGGGTCGAACTCGGCGCGCTCGGGCACCAGCAGGTTCTCCCGCTGGGCGAAGAACTCGTCGTTGGCGGCGATGACACCGGCACCGAGCTGCCGGTCGGAGAGGTTGGCGTACTGGGTGAAGGGGAAGTCGGCGGTGCGGTAGTCGGCGTACGGGTCGCCGCCCCCGTAGGGGTTGGCGTCGCCGGAGAAACTCGGAATCGCCGTCACGGGATACATGCCTTTCGGGAGTCGGCCGCTGCGGGTGCGGAGAACGGGATCATTGGTCGCGGGTGAGGAGCTGCCCCTTCGGCTCGGTGAACTCGCCGTCCGCCACGATGCGTCGGCCGCGCAGCCAGGTCGACTTCACGACGCCGTACAGGGTCTTGCCGGCGTAGGCCGTGACGCGGTTGCGGTGCTGCAGGGCGGCCGGGTCCACGGTGAACGTCTCGTCGGGCGCGAGGACCGCGAAGTCGGCGTCGCGGCCGGCCTCGATGGCGCCCTTGCGATCCAGGCCGACGAGTTCCGAGGTCCGTGCGGACATCCAGCGGACCACGTCCTCCAGACCGTGGCCACGCGTGCGTGCCTCCGTCCAGACGGCGGCGAGGCTCAGCTGGAGTCCTGAGATGCCGCCCCAGGCGGTCGCGAAGTCGTCCGTCTTGAGGTCGGCCGTGGACGGGGAGTGGTCGGTGACCACGCAGTCGATCGTGCCGTCGGCCAGCGCCTGCCACAGCAGGTCCTGGTTGGCGGACTCGCGGATGGGCGGGCAGCACTTGAACTCGCTCGCGCCGTCCGGGACTTCCTCGGCGGTGAGGGTGAGGTAGTGCGGGCAGGTCTCGACGGTGATGCGGACGCCCTCCACCTTGGCCTCGGCGATCAGTGGCAGCGCGTCGCTCGACGACAGGTGCAGCACGTGCACGCGCGCGTCGAGCCGCTTCGCCTGGGCGATCAGCTGGGCGATCGCCGTGTCCTCGGCGTCGCGCGGGCGGGAGGCGAGGAAGTCGGCGTACTTGGGGCCGCCCTGCTGCGGGGCCGCGTCCAGGTGGTGCGGGTCCTCGGCGTGCACGATCAGCAGGCCGCCGAAGGAGGCGATCTCGGCCAGGGACTGCGCGAGTCGGTCCTGGTCCAGGTGCGGGAACTCGTCCACGCCGGAGGGCGACAGGAACGCCTTGAAGCCGAAGACCCCGGCCTCGTGCAGCGGCCGCAGGTCCTTGACGTTGTCGGGCAGGGCGCCGCCCCAGAAGCCGACGTCGATGTGCGCCTTGTCGGCGGCGACGTCCTTCTTGGTACGGAGGTTGTCGACCGTCGTGGTCGGCGGGAGGGAGTTGAGCGGCATGTCGACGAGGGTGGTGATGCCGCCGGCCGCCGCCGCGCGCGTGGCGGTCCAGAAGCCCTCCCACTCGGTGCGGCCCGGGTCGTTGACGTGCACGTGCGTGTCGACCAGGCCGGGCAGGACGACGTGGTCGCCCACGTCCTCCAAGCGGGCGCCGGCCGGCACCTCGGCGCCGTACGGCAGTACGGCTGTGATCCTCCCGTCGGCGACCGCGACCGAGGCCGCACGCGTCCCCTCGGGTGTGATGACGCGTGTCGAGCGCAGCACCAGTTCTACGTCGGACACCTGGACCCCTCTCTGCCGCCGCCGTTACACCCCGGAAACGGGATTTACTTCCACGTAACGGAATTCAACTTTCTGTTGAAGGAGTCTTCACTCCCACTCTCGCGCCGTCAAGGGCACACTGATCCAGGGTGCTCCCGATGGCGCTACTCTGGACGTTTCCACAAAGCGGAATTATCATTCCAGCAAGCAGAACGTAGCTACGCACAAGCGGGCGGTCAACCGACTGCCGGGTAGGCTTCTGCCCTTCCTGCCAGCCCCGAAAGGAACGCGCCGTGCCGACGTCCAGCGCCAGCACCACCGACTCCGCCAAGTCCGCCAGTGGCGGGGTCCAGTCCCTCGAGCGCGCCTTCGATCTGCTCGAGCGGATGGCCGACGCGGGCGGCGAGGTCGGTCTGAGCGAGCTCTCCGCGAGCAGCGGGCTGCCGCTGCCCACCATCCACCGCCTGATGCGCACACTCGTGGCCTGCGGTTACGTCCGTCAGCAGCCGAATCGCCGGTATGCGCTCGGCCCGCGCCTGATCCGCCTCGGCGAGTCGGCGTCCCGACTGCTCGGCACCTGGGCGCGCCCGTATCTGGCCCGCCTGGTCGAGGAGACCGGCGAGACCGCGAACATGGCGCTGCTCGACGGCGACGAGATCGTGTACGTCGCGCAGGTGCCGTCCAAGCACTCGATGCGGATGTTCACCGAGGTCGGCCGCCGTGTCCTCCCCCACTCCACGGGCGTCGGCAAGGCCCTCCTCGCCAACACCCCGGACGACGAGGTCCGCGCCCTCCTCTCCCGCACCGGCATGCCGGCCGCGACCGAGAAGACGATCACCACGCCGGACGGATTCCTCGCGGCCCTGGAGGACGTCCGGCGTCAGGGTTACGCCGTGGACGACAACGAGCAGGAGATCGGGGTGCGGTGCCTCGCGGTGTCGGTCCCCAACTCCCCCACCGCGGCGGCGATTTCGATCTCCGGTCCGGCGGGGCGGGTCACGGAGTCGGCGACGGACAAGATCGTGCCGGTGCTGCAGCAGGTGGCCGGGGAGCTGTCGGAGGCGCTGGCCACCCAGAACCCGGCGTGACGGCGGTGCAGCGCTGGCCCGGCCGGTACACCGACCGGCACGGTTCGCAGGACGTCGTCTTCGAGTCGGACGGGCGGGAGCTGATCCGTACGACGATCAGGGGCGTGCGCTTCGGGGGCTCCGACATGGACGACCTGGGCGCCCTGGACGGGGAGCCACCCGAGGCCTCCTTCGCCTTCCATCACGCAGGACTGTGTTCCTGCGTTCTGGAGTGGGCCCTGCCCCTACCCGTCGAGCAGGACGGCGGCGTACGAACCGGCGTGCTGCACTGCACCCTGCGGCTCGGCGACCCTCGGCCGCCACACGGTCTGGACGCGGAGACACTGACCGTCACCCTGCGCCTCGGCGACGGCGAGTACCGCAGCGGGGAGCATCACTCGGATTTCGAGGGCGCGCTCAGCGACATCCAGCGCCGACTGCCGGAGAGATCCCGCATCCGAACCTGCGTCGCCTGCGCCTGGTCCGACTACAGTCCCGCAGGGGGCTCGCTGATGGCGGGACTGGCCTGCTTCCGCGACGTCAAGAACCGCTACCGGCAGGTGGACGGCAAACATGGACCGCACGGCATCTTCGCGGTCTGGGACGAGCGCACCGAGTTCGTCCAGGAGACCTGGCTGTGCGAGCAGTTCGAGCGCCGCGGGCCCAACGCGGGCTACCGGGGTTCCTTCCCGATCTAGCTAGCGGCGCGGCTCCCCGAACAGCTCCACCGCGTTCCGCACCTCCGTCAGTCCCCGCGACAGCGCGCTCACCGACCCGATCGCCCCCGCGATCAGCAGCAGCGACCGCCGCAGGCGGGGAATCTCGGGTGCTCCGTAGATCGTCATCGCGGCCAGCGCGGCGAGTTCGTCCTCGGCGATGGCGCGGTCGGGGAACTCGGCCGGGTGGGCGGCGAGTTCACGGCGCAGTCGGGACACGGCGGTCCGCAGTTCCGCCACCCTCGGGTCCTCGTCGCTGCCGGTCACTGGCCTCTGCCCCAAGCTCCGCAACACAGCTCTCCCCCCTCGCACGCCCTTGTGCGCTGTCATGTGGTGATCCCGAACAGCCCCGTGGCGCTGGTCGGGCGCCGGGGGACGCGGGTCAGTAAACGCCACCCGATGCCGGGTGCGCCACCGTGCGGACCGAAATTCAGCCCCTGGAAACCGGGCACTCGCCTCGACGTCAGGTATGCAGGACCCATGACGGACAACGAACAGCAGGTGGCCGGGCTCGTCCTCGCCGCGGGGGGCGGGAAACGGCTCGGCGGGCGGCCCAAGGCACTGCTCCGGCACCGTGGACGCCCGCTCGTCGAACACGCGGCCGGAGTGCTGCGCGCGGCCGGCTGCACCCGCGTCCACGTGGTCCTGGGAGCGCGGGCCGACGCCGTACGGGAGGAGGCGGAGCTCGATGGGTGCGTGGTCGTCGACAACCCCGCGTGGGAGGAGGGCATGGGGAGCTCACTGCGGGCCGGGCTGCACTCGCTCGCCGGGACGGGGGCCGGGGCGGTGCTCGTGTCGCTCGTCGACCAGCCGGGGATCGGGGCGGAGGCGGCGCAGCGGGTGGTGCAGGCGTACGAGGGCGAGGCATCCCTGGTCTCCGCCGCCTACGACGGCGTACGCGGCCATCCCGTGCTCTTCGGCGCGGCGCACTGGGCGGGCATCGCCGAGAGCGCGACCGGGGACCGGGGGGCCCGCGCCTACCTCAGGGCGCACGAGTCGTCGATCACGCTCGTCGAGTGCGGGGACGTGGCCGAGCCGTACGACATCGACACGGAGGCCGATCTGGTCCACCTTGAATGAACCTTCAGTGAGCAGGGTGGCACTCAGCGCCACCTTCCCTCGACCCGGAGAATCTCGACATCAACAAACTATTGAACTTCCACGATGAGGAAACTAGTATCCACTGTTCAGAAGCGCCCTTCCGCCCCCAGGGTGCTGCTCGCCCTACCCGGTACGCCTGGCACCCGGTGCCACCGCTGAAGGAAGTGACAGCTCATGTCCGCACCAGCGCCGTCCCCGCTGGCCATCGTCGACGCCGAGCCCCTGCCGCGGCAGGAGGAGGTCCTCACCGAGGCGGCGCTCGCCTTCGTGGCCGAGCTGCACCGGCGGTTCACGCCGCGCCGTGACGAACTCCTCGCCCGCCGCGCCGAGCGCCGCGCCGAGATCGCCCGCACCTCCACCCTCGACTTCCTCCCGGAGACGGCCGCGATCCGCGCGGACGACTCCTGGAAGGTGGCCCCCTCCCCCGCGGCCCTGAACGACCGCCGGGTCGAGATCACCGGCCCCACCGACCGCAAGATGACCATCAACGCCCTCAACTCGGGGGCGAGGATCTGGCTCGCGGACTTCGAGGACGCTTCCGCCCCGACGTGGGAGAACGTGATCCTCGGTCAGGTCAACCTGGCCGACGCGTACACCCGGAACATCGACTTCACGGACGAGAAGTCGGGCAAGTCCTACGCCCTGCGCCCGGACGAAGAGCTGGCGACGGTCGTCATGCGCCCGCGCGGCTGGCACCTGGGCGAGCGGCACCTGGTGGACGAGAACGGCACCCAGGTCCCGGGCGCCTTCGTCGACTTCGGCCTCTACTTCTTCCACAACGCCCAGCGTCTGCTCGACCTCGGCAAGGGCCCGTACTTCTACCTCCCGAAGACCGAGTCGCACCTCGAAGCGCGGCTGTGGAACGACGTGTTCGTCTTCGCTCAGGAGTACGTCGGCATCCCGCAGGGCACCATCCGCGCGACCGTCCTGATCGAGACGATCACGGCCGCGTACGAGATGGAGGAGATCCTCTACGAACTCCGCGACCACGCCTCGGGGTTGAACGCCGGCCGCTGGGACTACCTGTTCTCCATCGTCAAGAACTTCCGTGACGGGGGCGCCAAGTTCGTCCTGCCGGACCGCAACGCGGTCACCATGACGGCCCCGTTCATGCGGGCGTACACCGAACTCCTCGTCCGCACCTGCCACAAGCGCGGCGCGCACGCGATCGGCGGCATGGCGGCGTTCATCCCGTCCCGCCGGGACGCCGAGGTCAACAAGGTGGCCTTCGAGAAGGTCCGCGCCGACAAGGACCGCGAGGCCGGCGACGGCTTCGACGGCTCCTGGGTCGCCCACCCCGACCTGGTCCCGATCGCCATGGAGTCCTTCGACAAGGTCCTCGGCGACAAGCCCCACCAGAAGGACCGCCTGCGCGAGGACGTCCACGTCGAGCCCGCCGACCTCATCGCCGTCGACTCGCTGGAGGCCAAGCCGACGTACAACGGCCTGGTCAACGCCGTCCAGGTCGGCATCCGTTACATCGAGGCCTGGCTGCGCGGGCTCGGCGCGGTCGCCATCTTCAACCTCATGGAGGACGCGGCGACCGCCGAGATCTCCCGCTCGCAGATCTGGCAGTGGATCAACGCGGGCGTCGAGTTCGAGAACGGTGAACTCGCCACCCCGGAGCTGGCCCGCAAGGTCGCCGCCGAGGAACTCTCGAACATCCGCAAGGAGATCGGCGAGGAGGCCTTCGCGGCCGGCCACTGGCAGCAGGCCCACGACCTGCTGCTCCAGGTCTCCCTCGACGCCGACTACGCGGACTTCCTGACGCTGCCGGCGTACGAGCAGCTCAAGGGCTGACGTCGTCCTGCGCAGCCTTGTCCGAGTGGCCCAGGGACTTTCCCGGGGCCACTCGGTCGCGTACGGCCTGCTTCACCGCCGTGGGCTCCGGGAAGCCCTGCTCCCGGCGGTCCCAGACCACCTCGTCGTCCACGCGTACCACGAACACCCCACCCCTGCCCGGCTTCAGCGCCAGTTCGGACAGCTCGGTCTCGAAGGTGGTGAGCAGTTCCTGGGCCAGCCAGGCCGCGCGGGGCAGCCAGCGGCACTGGGTGCAGTACTCGATCTCGACCCGCCGCTCGCCCGAAGAAGCCTCCGTCATCCGAGGTGCACCGACCAATCCTGTTCGGCCGCGGGCTTGCCGTGCAGATCGGGGACCTGCTTGAGCCACGCGGGGCGTCCTTGCTGGTTCCGCGCCGCCCGGAGTGCCTCCTCCGCGGCGAGCTCCTCCCGGGAGGGGAAGTCCGTGGGCAGCCAGGCCTCGGAGGCCCGCACGCGCGCGTGGAGGTAGGTCACATAGGCCTCGCGTGCCTCCCCCGGTGTCGTGAAGTCGGTCAGCCAGGCGTCGGGGACCTCGGCGACGATCCCCCGCAGCAGTTCCTCCGTGACCTTGGGAGCCAGCTCGGCGTCGGCCGCCCGCAGGTCGGGGGCGTAGTGGCCGAGGGCATGGTGGCGGAAGTCGTACCGCTTCGCGGGGTCCGTGGTGTCCCAGCGGTGGTGGAAGACCAGGGCCGCGCCGTGGTCGATCAGCCACAGGCGCGGCGGTGCGACGCCGAGCGTCGGCCAGACCATCAGGTTGGAACTGTGCACCGTGCGGTCCACGTTGACGGTGAGCGCGTCGAGCCAGACGATCCGGCCCGCCTCGACCGGATCGACCCGGAAGGTCTTCGCGACCTCCGGAGTGAAGTCGACGGCGCCCGGCAGATAGTCCATGCCGAGGTTGATCCCCGCACTGGCGCCGTGGAGTTCCCGCACCTCCTGGTGGGGCTCGCCGTCCGCGATCGCCGGGTCGAAGTGGACCAGGACCAGCTCGGGGAAGCGCAGGCCCAGCGCGCGGGCCAGTTCGCCGACGATCACCTCGGCGACCAGCGCCTTCCTGCCCTGCGCGGAGCCGGTGAACTTGACGACGTACGTGCCCAGGTCGTCGGCCTCGACGACTCCGGGCACGGAGCCGCCGGACCGCAGGGGCGCGAGATAACGGGTCGCGGTGACCTCAGGCAGCATCCTCGCAGGTTACCCGGCCCTCACCCGGCGTGGTGCGGGCGCCGTCAGGCCGAGACGGCCTGGGGGAAACGGAAGAGGCCGTCGGGGTCGTACTTCTTCTTGACCCGGACCAGCCGGGGCGCGTTCTCCGCGTAGTAGGCGGCCATGTAGCCGGAGAGGGCCGGGTCGATGTAGTTCTGGTAGGACTCGCCGTTCGAGTAGGGGTCCATCGCCCGGAAGCCGCGGTCGGCCCAGTTCCGGGCGGACGCCAGGCTGTCGTCGTCGGTGGGGCCGACGGCGATCGACGCGTTGTAGGTGAGCAGGTAGAGGCTGTCGCGGTGCACATAGGCGGTGTCCGTCCGTCTGAGGGCGTTGACAGCGCCGCCGAGCGCGGTCGCGCGGAGCTGGCGCAGCTGGCCGCTCCTGCGGTCGGTGTCGTATGCGGTGAGCAGCTCCGACCAGTTGCCGCGCGGAAGGGGCCCCGTGAACAGCCTGCTGCGGGCGTCGGCCCAGGCGGTCCGGGCGAGTTGCGCGTCGGTTCCGGTGCCGGTGCGGTGGCACTGGGCGACGGTGTAGGACGAGCAGCCGTAGGCGATCATCAGGGCGGATTCGTAGGACATGAGGGAGGCGAACTGGGCGGCGGGTGCGCTGCCGACGGCGTCCGCGAGCCGGGCCGCCTCCTGGTTCAGCTGGTCGATCCCGGCCAGTCCCAGCAGGATCACCTGGACCTGGGGAGTGGCGGACGGGTCGGTCAGGTTGACCTCGGCGAGACCGCCGACCGTCGAGGGCGCGCCGGCCAGCCACTGCGCCCAGCCGTTCAGGACGTCGACGGCCTGGTCGTAGGACCAGTTGACGAAGGCCACCGCGATCTCGGCGACCGGGTCGGTGGTGACGGTGTACGACGTCACGACGCCGAAGTTGCCGCCGCCACCGCCGCGCAGCGCCCAGTACAGGTCGGGGTGCTCGGTGGCGGAGGCGGTGACGCAGCGGCCGTCGGCGAGCACGACCCGGGCCGCGGTGACCGTGTCGCAGGCCATGCCCATGGTGCGCGTCTGCGGTCCCAGGCCGCCGCCCTGCAGGAAGCCGCCGGCGCGGACGGTCGGGCAGTAGCCGCCGGCCATGGCCAGGCCCGCCGAGCCGAGGGTGTGGGTGATGTCGACCATCTGGGCGCCCGGGCCCAGGGTGGCCGTGCCGGAGCCGACGGAGATCGAGTCGAGCCGGGACACGTCGACGACGAGCCCCTGGGAGGTGGAGTAGCCGGCCGCGCTGTGGCCGCCGCTGCGCACCGCCATCGCCAGGTCGTGGTCGGCGGCGAAGCGCAGGCAGAGCGCGACGTCGGCGGGGCTTTCGCAGTAGGCGACCGCGCTCGGGTTCACGGTGTCGAACTGGATCTGGTCGAGTTGCCTGGCCTGGTCGTAGGTAGCGTCGCCGGGCAGGATCAGATCGCCTTGCAGGTGGGAGCGGAGGCTGTCCCAGCGGACCGCCGCCCGGGCCGGCGCGGCGGTGAGCATCGGGACGGCTGCCAGGCCGAGGGACGCGGCCCCGGCGCGGAGAAGGTTGCGGCGGCTGAGCACGGTTTCCCCCAGTTTTCTCAAGACGGTTGCGCTGGCCGGGCCGATCGTGGAACCGCCGCATGGGCGGAAACCTTGAATCCCCCTTGCAAGATCGGGTCAAGGTTCGCGCCCAGTGCACCGTCCGAGAGTGGAGCCCCCGAAGGGAGGCAGACATGGCACGACAGCTCAGGGTGATCGTCGCGGGCGGCGGGATCGGCGGGCTTGCCACCGCGCTGGCGCTCCGCAAGGCCGGCATCGAGGTGGTCGTCCTGGAACGGGCGCTGCGGCTGCGGGCCGCGGGGTGCGGAGTCCATCTGTGGACCAACGCCGTGCTCGCGCTGCAGGACCTGGGCCTGGCCGGTCCGCTGCACGCGGTCGGCCGATCGCAGGTCCGCTGCGAGTTCCGCAACTGGAACGGCGGCGAGCTGGCCGTCTGGCCGGTGGAGCAGTTCGTGGACCGGTACGGACAGCCGGTGGTGGCCATCGGCCGCGACGACCTGGTGGACATCCTCGCCGACGCCCTGGAGGCGGCGGCTCCGGACGCGGTGCGTACCGATGCCGACGTCGTCGGATACAGGCAGGGCGATGACGGGGCCGGGGTCGCCGTACTCCTGGCCGACGGATCGGAGGTCCGCGGCGATGTGCTGATCGGCGCGGACGGCGTCAACTCCCGCGTGCGTGCGCAGCTCCTCGGCGACACCCCGCCCGACTTCGCCGGCTACACGGCGTGGCGGGCCGCCGTACAGGTGGAGCCTGACTTCGTCCCGGACGACTTCTTCCGCTGCATGTTCGGCAACGGCACCAGGTTCGTCTTCTACGCCATCGCTCCGGGCCGGCTGCACTGGATGAGCGTGGCGAACACCCGGCCGGGCGGCCGGGACGGCGGCGACGTCAAGGACATGCTGCTGGCCCGTCACCGGGGCTGGATGGACCCGGTCGAGGAGATCATCGAGCGGACGCCCCCGGAGGTGATCCTCCGCAACGACGTGGTGGACCGCCGACCGGACAAGGTCTGGGGCGAGGGCAGGGTCACGCTGCTCGGTGACGCCGCCCACCCGATGAACTTCAACGTCGGCCAGGGCGCCTGTCAGGCCCTGGAGGACGCCCTCGTGCTCGCCCGTGCCCTCGCGACGACGGCCGATCCCACGGCCGCGTTGCGCGCCTACGAGGAGGAGCGCCGGCCGCGTGTCCACTCGTTCCAGAAGGCGGCCCGGGTGGTGGGCCGGGTCGGCAGCTGGGGCAACCCGGTCGCCGTCCGCGCCCGCACGCTGCTCTACCGGGCCGTGTGGGCGGGGCCGATCTGGAAGCAGGTGGACAAGGACATGGCAGGCGGGGCCCGCTGGGACGCTCCGCAGATTCCGGTGTAGGCCTCTAGGTGCGCAACTGGGCGGCGAAGAGCGGTTCCACGGCGTTCAGCATGAGCGCCCTGGCCCGCTCGGTCCCGCCCTTGACCCGGCCGGCCATCGCCAGCGACACACAGCCGTGCAGAAAGGCCCAGACGGTGTCGACCGCCCCGCCGGGGTCGCTCAGTTCGGCACCCCGCGCCTCGGCGGTGCTCTGCAGGGCGATGCGGAACGTCCGGAAGGCGGTCTTCGCCTCCGTGGGGGTCTCGGCGGTGCCGAACGGGACGCCGTCCATGCCGTTCATCGCCTGGTAGAGCTCGGGCGAGGCGAACGCGAACGACCAGTACGCCTCGGCCATCGCGGTCAACCGCTGCTGCGCCGGGGCCTCGGCGGCGGCGGCGAGCCGGTCGGTGAGTTCGCTGAAGCCGACCAGCATCAGCTCGACGAACAGTGACTCCTTGCTGGAGAAGTACTGGTACAGGATCGGCGGGGTGTACTCGAGCTTGTTGGCGATGCGGCGGATCGTGACCGCGTTCCAGCCCTCTTCGGCCGCGATGTCCCTCGCCGCTTCCAGCAGGCGCGCGCGCATCTGCTGACGCTCCCGCTCGCGCCGCTGCCTGCTGGCGCTCGGCTGCGGCTTCGGCTGCGCGAGCTCGGGTTTCGTCGTCACGTTCGTCCTTCCGTTGACACGGGAATACTATCGCCGATCTAATGTCTAACAATGATAGATTTGCTGACAGCATTAAGGAGCCAGGCGTGATCGTCGTCTTCGGCGGCACCGGCAAGGTCGGCCGCCAGATCGTGGACCAGCTGCGCAGCGACAGGCACGCGGTGCGCGTCGTCACCCGGACCCCCTCCTCGGTGAAGTTCGCCCGGGACGTCGAGGTCGTCGCCGGCGACCTGCACGACCGGCACTCGCTCGTCCGGGCCGTCACCGGCGCCAGGGCGATCGTCTGCACCGTCCAGGGCGGTAACGGCAAGGGAGCGAGCGGCCCCAAGGGCATCGAGGGCAAGGGTGTACCCGCCCTCGTCGACGTCGCCCGGGACGCCGCGGTCCAGCACTTCGTGTACCTCTCGACGGCGAGCGCGCGGGCCGACAGCCCGGTCGAGTTCTTCCGCCTCAAGTTCGAGGCCGAGCGCACGCTGCGCGGCAGCGGGGTGCCGTTCTCGATCCTGCGGCCCACCCATCTGATGGACACCTGGGTGGAGATGCTCGCCGCGGAGATCGCCAAGAAGGGGAAGGCCATGGTGCTCGGCTCGGGCGCCAACCCGGTCTCCTGGGTGGCCGGCTCGGACGTCGCCCGGGTGGCCGCGGCGCTGGCCGTGGGCGCGGGTGAGGGCTTCTCGGCCGACCTCGGAGGCCCCGAGGCGCTGACCCTCGCCCAGGTCAACGAACTCGTCGCGGCCTCGATGGGCACGCAGGTCAAGGGCGAGAACAAGATGCCGGTCGGCATGCTCCGGCCGATGAGCGCGCTGATGAAGCCGTTCAACCCCGTCCTCGCGCGCCAGATGCAGATGGGCGTGGTCCTGGACACCCAGCCGCAGGTCGTCGACTCCGGCGCGGTCTGGGCCCGGTACGGGCAGCCGCTGTCACTGTCGGCCTGGCTGCAGCGTCACCGGCCCGGTGTCACGGAGGGCGTCTGATGTACGCCGCCATCGGCGCGTTCCTCGTCCGCCGGGCCAGGCTCGTGCTCGCCGTCTCCGGCCTCGCTCTCGTCGCATCGGTGCTGCTCGCGGGGGGCGCGTTCACCAAGCTGCAGGGCGGCGGCTTCACCCCGGCGGGGGCCGAGTCGGTCGCCGCCCGCAAGCTCGTCGACCAGAAGTTCGGCGGCGACCCCAATCTGGTCCTGGTCGTCGAGGCCAGGTCCGGCACGGTCGACGCGCCGGACGTACGCGCGGCGGGCGCTGACCTCACCACCGCGCTGAAGGCCCGTCACGAACTGCGCAACGTGACCACGTACTGGGCCGCCGGGACACCCTCGCTCAGGTCGTCCGACCGCAAGTACGCGCTGGTCCTCGCGCATGTCACGGGCACGGAGACCGAGCAGGACAAGACCGTCGGCGCCATCGTCGACCACGATCTCCAGAAGGCCGGGGACGCCGTGGTGGTACGGCCCGCGGGCCCGCTCGGCGTGAGCCACGAGATCGGGGTGAAGGTCAAGAAGGGGATCGCCCTCGCCGAGGGCATCGCCGTGCCGCTGACGCTCCTGCTGCTCCTCGTGGTGTTCGGAAGCCTGGTCTCGGCGCTGCTGCCGCTGCTGATCGCGCTGCTGGCGGTCCTGGGGACGTTCGCGGAACTGTCCGTGCTGGGTTCGATCACCGACGTCAGTGTCTTCGCCACCAACCTCACCACCGCGATGGCGCTCGGCCTGGCGATCGACTACGCGCTGCTGAGCGTCAGCCGGTTCCGGGAGGAGCTGGCCCGGGGGCGTGACGTGGAGTCCGCGGTGATCCGCACGGTGGAGACCGCCGGGCGGACCATCGTGTTCAGCGCCGCGGCCGTGGCGGCGGCGATGTGCGCGCTGCTGGTCTTCCAGTCGGTGTTCCTGCGCTCGCTCGCCTACGCGGGCATCGGACTGACGGTCATCTCGGCGGTGGCGGCGGTGGTCGTGCTGCCGGCGCTGCTGGCGGTGCTCGGCCACCGGGTCAACGCCGGCCGGATTCCCCTGGTCCGTTCATCCCGTATCGCGGCCTCTCGGCCGTGGGGCCGACTCGCGGGAGCCGTCATACGGCGGCCCGTCGTGTTCGCCGTGCCGATCATCGCGGCGCTGGTGTTCCTGGCCCTGCCCGCCCTGCACATCTCCTTCGCCACGCCCGACGACAGGATGCTGCCGACCTCGGCCGACAGCCGGCAGGCGAGCGAGGTGCTGCGGACCTCCTTCGGCGGCGACACCACCGCGACGGTCAGCGCGGTCAGCGAGCGACCGGTCACGCGCGACCAGGTCACGTCCTACGCACGGCGGCTCTCCCGACTGCCGCACGTCGGACGGGTCGACAGCAGCGCGGGGCGCTTCGTCGCGGGCACGCTGTCACAGACCGGTGAGACGGACCGGCTCGGCGCGGCCGGCACCGAGCAGGTGCTGATCACGCCGGCCACCGGGGTCGGCCCGGAGTCCCGGGCGGCCCAGGATCTGGTCGAGGACATCCGCGGTGTGCGCTCCCCCGGCCACTTCCTCGTCGGCGGCACCACCGCGGAGCTGATCGACACCAAGGACGCGATGCGCTCCCGGCTGCCCCTGGCGGTCGGACTCATCGCGCTCACCACGTTCGTGCTGCTCTTCCTCTTCACCGGCAGCGTCGTGCAACCGCTGCGGGCCCTGCTGCTCAACGCGCTGGGGCTCTCCACGGTCCTCGGACTGATGGTGCTGGTGTTCCAGGACGGGCACCTGAGCGGGCTCCTGGACATCACCGCGCGGCCGCTCGACACCTCGATGCCGGTGCTGCTGCTCTGCATCGCCTTCGGTCTGTCGATGGACTACGAGGTGTTCGTCATGAGCCGGATCGCCGAACTGCGCAAGGGAGGCGCGAGCACCCGGGAAGCGGTCGTCGAGGGGCTCGGCAGGACCGGACGGATCGTCAGCACCGCGGCCGGTCTGATCGCCATCAGCTTCTTCGCCTGGGTGGTCAGCCCGCTGACCTTCGGCAAGTTCTTCGGCATCGGGACGGGACTGGCCATCGTCCTCGACGCCACCGTCATGCGGGGCGTCCTGCTGCCCGCGTCGTTCCGGCTGCTCGGCGACGCCTCGTGGTACGCGCCCCGGTTCCTGCGCCGTGCGCACGACCGGTTCGGACTGAGCGAGGCGGAGGAGGAGATCCCCTCCGCCCCCTCGTCGGTCACGGTGACACGCTGAAGTCCTCGCCCCGGCCGGCCGGGGCCCCCAGAAGGGGTGCGGCCCGCCCCAAGAGGTGGACCACCCAACGGAAGAGAGCCAAAAGGGGAACGCG
>NZ_JBSFHA010000015.1:0-156142 GCF_053596855.1 Streptomyces sp. NPDC001617 | reverse complement strand
GTTGATAGGCCGGATCTGGAAGCACGGTAACGTGTGGAGGTGACCGGTACTAATAGGCCGAGGGCTTGTCCTCAGTTGCTCGCGTCCACTGTGTTGGTTCTGAAACCACGAACAGCCCCATGTGCCACACATGGTCCGGTTGTCAGTTTCATAGTGTTTCGGTGGTTATAGCGTGAGGGAAACGCCCGGTTACATTCCGAACCCGGAAGCTAAGCCTTACAGCGCCGATGGTACTGCAGGGGGGACCCTGTGGGAGAGTAGGACGCCGCCGAACAATCTTTGCGAAAACCCCCGGCCGGGGATACCGGTTCGGGGGTTTTCTGCGTTTCAGGGGCCACCGGGATTTCAGTGCCCACCCGGGGCCGCCCGATTACAGGCGGCCCGCCGTCTTGAGTGCCAGATACGCGTCCGCCAGCGCCGGTGCCAATTCGTCCGGCGTCTCGTCGACGACCGTAACCCCGTGTCGGCGGAGTTGATCCGCTGTGCGATGGCGTTCGCTCTGGGCCTGAGCGGCTGCCGCGGCCTCGTACACCGCGTCCGCGTTTCCGCGCGCCGTGGCCATGCGGGCGATGTAGGGGTCCGCCACCGAGGCCACGAGAACCGTGTGGCGCTGGGTGAGTTGGGAGAGGACGGGCAGCAGGCCTTCCTCCACCGGTGCCGTGTCGAGGCTGGTGAGCAGGACGATCAGGGAGCGGCGGGGCGCCGTACGGAGGGCCGTGGCGGTCAGGCCTCGAGCGTCCAGTTCCACCAGCTCGGGTTCGAGCGTGGCCATCGCGTTGACCAGGGACGGGAGTACATCGCGTGCCGTGCGGCCCTGGACCAGGGCGCGGACTCGGCGGTCGTATGCGAGAAGGTCCACGCGGTCGCCGGCGCGGGAGGCGAGGGCGGCCAGGAGCAGGGCCGCGTCCATGGAGGCGTCGAGGCGGGGGGCGTCGCCCACGCGACCCGCCGCGGTGCGGCCGGTGTCGAGGACGACGAGGATGTGGCGGTCGCGTTCCGGGCGCCAGGTGCGTACGGCGACGGCGGACTGGCGGGCCGTTGCGCGCCAGTCGATGGAGCGGGTGTCGTCGCCGGGGACGTACTCGCGCAGGCTGTCGAACTCTGTTCCTTCGCCGCGGATGAGGACGCTGGTGCGGCCGTCGAGTTCGCGCAGGCGGGCCAGTTTCGAGGGCAGGTGCTTGCGGCTGGTGAAAGGCGGCAGGACGCGGACCGTCCAGGGGACTTTGTGGGTGCCCTGGCGGGTGAACAGGCCGAGGGGGCCGTACGAACGGATCGTCACTCGGTCCGCCTGGCGGTCGCCTCGGCGGGTGGGGTGTAGGCGGGTGGTGGTGCGCCGGCGCTCGCCGGCGGGGACGGTGAGGCGGTGGCGGGAGGCTTCCACCTCCGTGCCGGGGTGCCAGCTGCTGGGCGGCCAGGCGTCGCGCAGGCGCGCGCGGAGGGGCCGGCCCGACGGGTTGGTGACCGTGAGGGTGACGTCGGCGGGTTCGCCCAGGCGTACGGAGGTGTCGCCGGAGCGGGTCAGGACGAGGCGTCGTACCGGCGCCGCGAGGGCGAAGTCGCAGGCGCAGGCCACTGCCAGGGGGGCGTTCACCGCGAGGATGCCCGTCCAGCCGGGATCCCAGATGCCGACGGGGAGGGAGCCGAGGGCCGCGAGGAGTGCGGCGCGTCCGGTGAGGGCCATCAGCGGGGGACGGGGACGTGGGCGAGGATCGCGTTGATGACCGAGTCGGCCGTCACGCCTTCCATCTCTGCTTCCGGGCGCAGCTGTACGCGGTGGCGGAGGGCGGGGAGAGCGAGGGCCTTGACGTCGTCGGGGATGACGTAGTCGCGGCCCGTGAGCCATGCCCACGCGCGTGAGGTGGCCAGGAGAGCTGTCGCGCCGCGCGGCGAGACGCCCAGGGTGAGGGACGGGGATTCGCGGGTGGCGCGGCAGATGTCGACCACGTAGGCCGTGATGTCGGGGGAGACCGTCGTTTTGGCGACTGCGGCGCGGGCGGCTTCGAGGTCGTCGGGGCCGGCGACCGGGCGTACGCCGGCGGCGTGCAGGTCGCGGGGGTTGAAGCCCTCGGCGTGGCGGGTGAGGACGTCGATCTCGTCCTGGCGGGAGGGGAGAGGGATCGTCAGTTTGAGGAGAAAACGGTCGAGTTGGGCTTCGGGGAGGGGGTACGTGCCCTCGTACTCGACCGGGTTCTGGGTCGCGGCGACCAGGAAGGGGTCGGGGAGGGGGCGAGGGGTGCCGTCGACCGTGACCTGGCGTTCCTCCATGGCTTCCAGGAGGGACGACTGGGTCTTCGGCGGGGTGCGGTTGATCTCGTCCGCGAGGAGGAGGTTGGTGAAGACGGGGCCGGGCTGGAAGCGGAACTCGGCGGTGCGGGTGTCGTAGACCAGGGAGCCCGTCACATCGCTCGGCATGAGATCGGGGGTGAACTGGACGCGTTTGGTCTCCAGTTCGAGTGCGGATGCGAGGGCGCGGACGAGCAACGTTTTGGCGACCCCAGGGACTCCTTCCAGTAGTACGTGTCCGCGGCAGAGGAGAGCGACGACGAGGCCGGTCACGGCGGGGTCCTGGCCGACCACGGCTTTGGCGATCTCGGCGCGCAGAGCCTCCAGCGAGGCTCGGGCCTTGCCCGGGTCCCCGGTGTGCCCGGCGTTGTCAGTGGTCGGGTCCATCATGGACGGCGTACCTCTCTTTCGAGGGCGTCGAGTTGGTCGGCGAGAGTGATGAGGGCCGCGTCGTCGCCGGGCGGCGGGCCGAAGAGGAGGGTTTGCAGGGCCTGGCCGTCGCCGTGCAGGTGGGCGGACAGGGCGGGGAGCAGAGCCTCGGGCGCGTGCGCCTGGGCGACGGGGACGCCTACGAGGGGGGCGAGGCGGGTGCGGGTGGTGGAGCGAAGACCGGCGGCCGCGCGGTCGCGGGCGTTGGCCTTGCGGTAGAGGCGGGCGCGGCCTTCGACGGTTTCGGAGGCGCGGATCGCCACGGGGAGTTTTTCAGGTACGAGGGGGCCGAGTCGGCGTGCCCTCCAGAAGGCGGCGAGGGCTGCCGCGATGAAGAGCTGCAGCGTGCCCCAGCGCCAGCCGGAGGGCAGCAGGTCGAAGAAGCTCTTCTTGTCGCCCGTGCCGGCGGCCGAGGAGTCGGAGAGCGAGGGGAGGTACCAGACCAGATGGGGGCGGGAGCCGAGGAGTTGGAGGGCGAGCGAGGCGTTGCCCTGTTTGTCGAGGAGATCGTTGAAGAGGATGTCCGGCGCGCCGAGGACGATGGTGTCACCGTCCCCGGAGGTCTCTGGGATGCGCAGCAGGGTGGACAGGCGCTCGCTGGGGTAGCACTTGTCGGCGTCGAGGTGCGTGGTGGTGTAGCGGATGCCGCCGGTGTCCGCGGTCCCGGCGCGCTGGGCGGCGGGCAGTCCGCAGTCGGGGGCGAGTGTCGAGTCGAAGCTGGTGGCGGGGTCCGCGGTGACACCGGGGACGAGCTTCTCGACGGAGGAACTGCCGGGGGCCACGAAGACGGTGCGGCCGCCGGAGCCGACGATCGCCGTGTGCAGGCTGGACTGTTGACGGTGCGTCAACAGGTCCGGGACGGCGACCAGGAGAGTGGTGTCCGGGGCGGCCGCGGCGCGCGCCTCGTCGAGGGTGGTGACCACGCGCGTGGACACGCCCCGGTCGGCGAGGAGTTCGGCGACGGCGCGGCTGCCGTAGGGGTCGACGGAGCGCGGGTCGAGTTCGCCGTGCCGGGTGTCCGAGCGGACCACGGCGATGACCACGGCTGCCACCAGGAGGAGCACGAGAGCGAGTGCGACCCCTCGCGTGCGGGTCCACACCTGGCGGGCGGTGGGCGAGGCCGAGGTGGACGGGAGCGTGGCCTCGGCGGTCATCCGGCGGCTCCCTGGCGGGCGTTGTGGGCCGTGCCGGGGATGCTGCTTGTGAGCTGGGGCTTGGTGCGTTCGACGTCACGGTCGAGTTCGGCGATGCGGTGGTACGACATCTCGCTCGCCCTTCGGCCGCCATATGTGACGTCGTCGAAGTCCCGGGCTGCGGCGCGCAGTCGGTCCGTGTGGGACGGCAGTGCGCGGCCGGCCTCCGCGGCCGCCTCGTCCGCGGTGCGGCCGGGGCGGCCGTCGAGAAGCGTGCGTTCCTCCAGGGAGCGGACGATGGCGCGCATGCGTTCCTGGACGGCCTGGTTCCAGTGGCCCTGGGCGGCGTGTGCCTCGGCGGCGGCGCGGTGTTCCGCCGCGCTGCGGGGGCGGTCGTCGAACAGGGCCGCGGAGGAGACGGGTTGGCGGCCCGGGGTGCCGAGGCGCCACCACAGCGCGCCCAGGACGGCGAGGACGGCCACGAGGACGACCAGGAGGCCGAGCGTGCCTCCAGGGGTCGCGGAGGCGGCCGAGCTGAACAGCTTGTCGATCCAGTCCCAGAAGGCGTTGAGGGCGCGCTGGTACCAACTGGGGTCGTTCTCGTGGTACATGCGCTTGGACAGTTCGCGCCGGGCCGCCTCCCGCGCGGGATCGCGCGGGATGGTCACCGGCGGTTCGTCGCCGGAGCGCGCCGACGACAGTACGGATGTGTGGCCGGCGCGCAGCAGGGCCCGTACGGCCGCTTCGGTGGCGCGCGGCAGCGCCGGCACCGCTGTGAGAACTCCCCCCGTCGGACTCACGGCATCAGCCTCCGGAGCTGGTGTCGCTGCCGTAGCCCTGGACACCGGCGGCGCGGGCCAGGTCGAGGTCGAGGGCCTCGCGGCGGATGCGCTGGTCGATGTAGAGGAGCACGGTCACGCCTGCGGTGATCGGGAACGTGATCATGGAGCCGATCACCGAGCCGATGCCGCTGATGATGAGGAAGGCCCAGCCGGCGTTGCCACCGTCGGTGTTGAAGAGGCCGACGAGGCCGTCTCCGCCGACCGCGGCTGCGATGAAGGTGAAGGGGATCACGACGATCGACGCGACGATGTTCGCGATGACCGTGGCGAGCAGCTGGATGCCGAAGACCCGCCACCAGGAGCCGCGGACCAGCTTCGCGGAGCGGCTCATCGACTTGGTGATGCCCTGCTTCTCCAGCATCAGCGCGGGCGAGGCGAGGGAGAAGCGGACCATCAGCCACAGTGCGATGACGCCGGCGGCGGCGCCGCCGAGGACGCCGAGGGCGACCCCCGCCGTCGTGTTGGCGAAGACGCCCACGAGGATGCCGGGCGTCGCGCCGACGAGGATGATCGCGGCGGCGATGAGCGGCAGCAGGCAGATCAGGCCGAAGAGCTTCACGACCTGGGGGCGCGCGTCGCTCCAGGCCTCGCCTGCGGTCACCGGCTTGCCGAGGACCGCACGGCTGGTGACCGTGGTGAGCAGGGCGGTCGCGGCGACGCTGGCGATCAGCGTGATCAGGGCGACGGCACCGGAGCTGGCCATGACCTCGCCCAGGGCGCGGGTCACGTCGTCGACGGAGGCGCTCGGGTCGTCGAGGGCCGCGGTGCCGGCGTCGTTCAGGACGAGGCCCTGGAGCAGGACGACCAGGACCTGGGTGATCACGGCGACGGTCAGCGAGATGCCGAGAACCGTGCGCCAGTAGGTGCGCATGGTGGAGACCGCGCCGTCGAGGATCTCGCCCACGCCGAGCGGGCGGAGCGGGATCACACCGGGCTTGGCCGCGGGCGGGGGGCCGCCCCAGGCGCCGCCGCCCCAGCCGCCGTAGGGACCCCGACCGCCGTAACCGCCGGGTCCGCCCGGACCGCCGTAGCCACCACCGGGGGGTTGGCCGCCCCAGCCCGGACCGGGTGGTGGGGGCGGCGGGGCCTGGCCGGGGCTTGCGGGGCCGGTGGGCGCGGACCACTGGCCGGCCGCCGGCTGCTCCTTGGACCACTTCACGCCTGGGTCCTGCGGGTTCGTACCCGACTGGTCCGGCTGGTCGGCGGGCTCCGTGGTGCTCGGGCGGTCGGTGGGCTCGGCGGGGCCGGACGCGCCGGGCTCCTGCCCGTCGGACGGGGCAGATCCGGGCGAGGCCCAGCCCGGAGTGTCTTTCATCGTCGCTCCTTCACGGTGCCCGTCCGCGGTCGCGGCGGCAGGTTGGCAGCCATCGTGCCATGGGGTGGTCGCCGAGGTACCGGCCACGGTATGGGCTGCACACCTTCAATTGTCCGAGGGATAAGGGGCAGACTGATCGCATGGCTGATCAGTACGCGCAATCCGGCGAGGACAGCAGGCCGACCGAGGTACCGGCGATCCGTTGGGAGGAGCCACCCGAAGGCCCCGTTCTGGTGCTTCTCGACCAGACGAGGCTGCCGGCCGAGGAGGTCGAACTGGTCTGTACGGACGCACCCGCGCTGGTGGAGGCGATCCGTTCGCTCGCCGTGCGCGGGGCACCGCTGCTCGGGATCGCGGGGGCGTACGGCGTCGCGCTCGCCGCCGCGCGCGGGTTCGACGTGGACGATGCCGCGAGCGCGCTGGCGGGTGCCCGGCCGACCGCGGTGAACCTCGCCGTCGGGGTGCGCCGGGCGCAGTCCGCCTACCGGGCCGAGTTCGCCAAGGGCGGCGGCGCGGAGCAGGCCGCCGCGGCCGCTCTGGCCGCCGCGCGAGCGCTGCACAAGGAGGATGCCGAGGCCAGCGCGCACATGGCAGAGCGCGGGCTGGCGCTGCTGGACGAGCTGTTGCCTGGCGGCGGATACCGGATCCTGACGCACTGCAACACCGGTTCGCTGGTGTCCGGCGGAGAGGGGACGGCGTTCGCCGTGGCGCTGTCGGCGCACCGGGCCGGGCAGCTGCGGCGGCTCTGGGTGGACGAGACGCGTCCGTTGCTGCAGGGCGCTCGTCTCACGGCTTATGAGGCGGCGCGCAGCGGGATGGCGTACACGCTGCTCACCGACAACGCGGCGGGCTCGCTCTTCGCGGCCGGCGAGGTGGACGCCGTGCTGATCGGGGCGGACCGTATCGCGGCCGACGGTTCGGTGGCGAACAAGGTGGGGAGCTACCCGCTCGCGGTGCTCGCGCGGTACCACCATGTGCCGTTCATCGTGGTGGCACCGCTGACGACGGTGGACCCCGACACCCCCGACGGGGCGTCCATCGAGGTCGAGCAGCGTCCCGGACATGAGGTGACCGAGGTCACAGCACCCCAGGCGCCGGTGGCGGGAGCGGAAGCGGGCGGCGGGATACCGGTGGCCCCCCTGGGGACCCAGGCGTACAACCCGGCGTTCGACGTGACCCCGCCCGAGCTGGTGACCGCGATCGTCACGGAAGAGGGCGTCGTCTCGCCCGTGACGGCGGAGGCTCTCGCGGAGTTGTGTGCCAAGTCCCGCCGGGTGACGGCCGGCTGACGGGAGCTCGCGGCTGGGCTGCCCGGTTCGCCCGGGTCGGACGGCGACCGCGGTCCGCGAACGGTTCCGCGCGAAGACAACGAGGCGCAGCACCGCGAACCGCGCGACGCCGGCGAGCGCGGAGGCGAGCAGGTAGACGGCCTGCTCGAGCACCGCACCCGGTGCTGCCACGAGTTGGTGCAGGACGAGCATCGCGCCGCAGGTCGCCGCATACGCGGCCGCCGCGGACCCGGCCGACTGCGCGTGCTGACGCCAGGTCGCGCGCCCGCCAGCGCCGAAAGTGAAGCGGGCGTGCAGGTCGGTGGCGAGGAGGGTGGAGGCCGCGGTGATCAGAGCGTTGGCCAGACCCCAGGGAATCCAGGAGGCGAGAGCCGCCACGGCGAAGCCGGAGGCGACCCCCACTCCGCCGCCGCAGAGCACGAAGCGGGCGAAAGCGGTGAAGGCGCCGGGTGCTGCCTGCTGCTGTCTCTGTGCCGGTTCCACGATCAGTTCCCCCGTTGACCATCCGACGTTTCTGATGACGGAAACGCTACGTTGCGTTCATTGTTTGGGCAACTGATTTATTGCGAGAGTTATACGTTTTGGCACGTCAAGGTGTAAAAATCGTTGCAACGGGACTGGGTGTAACGCAATGCGTCGGATTTCAATCGTTGCAATCGATTGAAGGTGAACGCACCGGCCCGGTGCTCTGCGGAGCCAGGTGATCGCCGGCTTCGTCGACCTTGAGATCAGCGGCCCCCTACTCTGGGTAGCTGGGGCAGACAGTGACGCCTCCGTACGACTATCGTCACGGGCCAGTGACGCTGCTCACCTGCACCTTCGCCACCGTTATGAGAATGGGATGATGTCGTTTATGAAGGGACGAGTCCTTGTCGTCGACGACGACACCGCACTGGCCGAGATGCTCGGCATCGTGCTGCGTGGTGAAGGTTTTGAGCCGTCTTTCGTAGCCGACGGGGACAAGGCGCTGGCTGCGTTTCGGGAGGCCAAGCCTGATCTCGTGCTGCTCGATCTGATGCTGCCGGGGCGGGACGGCATCGAGGTGTGCCGGCTGATCAGGGCCGAGTCGGGTGTGCCGATCGTGATGCTCACGGCCAAGAGCGACACCGTCGACGTGGTGGTCGGGCTGGAGTCGGGGGCCGACGACTACATCGTGAAGCCGTTCAAGCCGAAGGAGCTTGTCGCCAGGATCCGGGCGCGGCTTCGGAGGTCGGAGGAGCCGGCGCCCGAGCAACTCGCCATCGGTGACCTGGTCATTGACGTGGCCGGGCACTCCGTGAAGCGGGACGGGCAGTCGATCGCCCTGACACCGCTGGAGTTCGATCTGCTGGTGGCCCTCGCGCGTAAGCCCTGGCAGGTGTTCACGCGTGAGGTGCTGCTCGAGCAGGTCTGGGGTTACCGGCACGCCGCCGACACCCGGCTTGTGAATGTCCACGTGCAGCGGCTTCGCTCCAAGGTCGAGAAGGACCCGGAGCGGCCGGAGATCGTGGTGACCGTGCGGGGTGTGGGATACAAGGCAGGACCGAGCTGAGATGACCGGTGACAGTGCCGCTTCGGCGAACGGGTCGGCGGGGGCCCGTGCGGGGCGGCCTGTCGGCCGGAAGACGGCGGGCTCCCGCTGGGGGCGTCTGCTGGAGGGCGGGCTGCTGCAGGGCGGTGTCCACGGCAGCCCGGTGCTCCGGCTGTTCATGCGGTGGGTACGGCGGCCCGTGCTGCCCGTCATGCGGCTGTGGCGGCGGAACATCCAGCTCAAGGTCGTCGTCACGACCTTGCTGATGTCCCTGGGAGTCGTGCTGCTGCTCGGCTTCGTCGTCATCGGGCAGGTGCGCAACGGACTGCTCGACGCCAAGGTGAAGGCCTCACAGAGTCAGGCCACCGGCGGGTTCGCGGTGGCCAAGCAGACGGCCGACGAGGCCGGCGCCGAAACCGCTGGTGACGGTACTTCGGCGGACGGGCGGTCCTCCCAGAACCTCACCTCGTGGATGAGCGACCTCGTGGAGTCTCTCTCCAGCGGCGGCCAGGGCGCCTTCGACGTGGTCACGCTGCCCATCGGTGACGACAGCGGCGGCGGACGCGGGCCGCGCGCCTCCGGATACGTCGACCCCTCGGCCAGTGTCCCCGAGGACCTGCGCGCCAAGATCAACGACAACACGGCGGCCGCCCAGAGCTACACCCGCATCATCTACAGCAACAACAAGGAGTCCCAGCCGGCGCTGGTCATCGGCAAGCAGATCAACGACCCGAACGGGGACCCGTACCAGCTCTACTACCTCTTCCCGCTCACCCAGGAGGAGAAGTCGCTCAGCCTCGTCAAGGGCACGCTGGCGACCGCCGGGCTCTTCGTCGTCGTACTCCTCGGGGCCATCGCGTGGCTCGTGGTGCGCCAGGTCGTCACGCCCGTGCGGATGGCGGCCGGGATCGCCGAGCGGCTCTCCGCCGGGCGGCTGCAGGAGCGGATGAAGGTCACCGGCGAGGACGACATCGCGCGGCTCGGCGAGGCCTTCAACAAGATGGCGCAGAACCTCCAGTTGAAGATCCAGCAGCTGGAGGACCTGTCGAGGATGCAGCGGCGGTTCGTGTCCGATGTGTCGCACGAGCTGCGGACACCGCTGACGACCGTACGGATGGCCGCGGACGTCATCCACGAGGCGCGCGAGGACTTCGATCCGGTGACCGCGCGGTCGGCGGAACTGCTCGCCGACCAGCTGGACCGGTTCGAGTCCCTGCTCGCCGACCTGCTGGAGATCAGCCGCTTCGACGCGGGCGCGGCGGCCCTGGAGGCGGAGCCGATAGACCTCCGGGAGGTCGTACGGCGGGTGGTGAGTGGCGCCGAGCCGCTCGCCGAGCGCAAGGGGACGACGATACGGGTCGTAGGCGACCAGCAGCCCGTCGTCGCCGAGGCGGACACCCGGCGCGTGGAGCGGGTGCTGCGCAACCTCGTCGTCAACGCCGTGGAGCACGGCGAGGGCAAGGACGTCGTCGTCAAGCTCGCCGCGGCGGGCGGCGCGGTCGCGGTCGCGGTGCGCGACTACGGGGTCGGGCTCAAGCCCGGCGAAGCCACGCGCGTGTTCAGCCGCTTCTGGCGCGCCGACCCGGCACGCGCGCGTACCACGGGCGGTACGGGTCTCGGGCTGTCCATCGCCCTGGAGGACGCGCGGCTGCACGGCGGCTGGCTGCAGGCCTGGGGCGAGCCGGGAGGTGGCTCGCAGTTCCGGCTGACACTGCCGCGGACCGCGGACGAGCCGCTGCGGGGTTCGCCGATACCGCTGGAACCCAAGGACTCGCGCCGTAATCGCGGACTCAACGACGCCGGCCTGCCGCGTGGCGGGGGCGAGAAGGCCGCCACCGTCCCCGTACAGCCCGCGGGAGACCAGATACCGCCCATTGCCCCGAGGCTGACCGGAGCGGCCCCCACGGCCGATCCGACGGCGCTTCCCGGCAACGGCGCGCGCGTGGTGCCCCGGCCCGCCTCCGGCGTACGGCGACAGCAGGACGAGACGCCCCCCGTGGACGGGGCACGGAGCGAGACCTCGAGCCACCCGGGTGCCGGGGCGGAGGACTCGAAGAAGCATGGGGAGGCATTCCGTGGGCGCTGACCGCGAGGGGGCCGCCCGGCGCAGACCGGTGCACGCGGTGGCGTACGGCGCCCTGGGCGTCGTACTGCTGGCGGGGTGCGCGTCGATGCCCGACAGCGGGGATCTGCGCGGGGTCGACTCCGCACCGCAGCAGGACACCCAGGTACGGGTCTTCGCCATGCCGCCGCAGGAGGACGCGCAGCCCGTGGAGATCGTGTCGGGCTTCCTGGAGGCGCTGACCAGCGACGATCCCACCTACTCGACGGCCCGGCAGTATCTGACCGGCCAGGCGTCCAAGACCTGGGAGCCGGCGCTCTCCACCACGGTCCTCGCCAACGGGCCCGGCACCGAGCGGGTCCACTCGGGCGGCCGGGACAACACCGACGACCCGTCGTTCACGCTCACCGGCGCCAGGGTCGCCAGGGTGGACTCGCAGCAGGCGTACACGCCCGACAGCGGGTCCTACGAAGCCCCGGTGCACCTCACGAAGGACAAGAAGACCCATCAGTGGCGCATCGACCGGCTGCCTCAGGGCGTCGTCATGGGGAAGACGGACTTCCAGCGCAACTACATGTCCGTCAACAAGTACTACTTGGCCGTCGACGCCGCGGCGGGGACGCCGACGGCCGTCGCCGACCCCGTGTACGTACGCCGGCGTGTGGACCCCATGACCCAGGTGGTGCGGTCCCTGCTCCACGGCCCCACGAACTGGCTCAACCAGGCGGTGCGGACGAGTTTCCCCACCGGGACGGCGCTGCAGAAGGGCGTGACCTCGCTGGCGCCCGACGACCAGAACAAGCTGACCGTGCCGCTGAACAAGAGCGCCGCGCGGGTCGGGCCGACCAAGTGCAACGAGATGGCGGCCCAGCTCCTGTTCACGCTGCAGAACCTCGCCCCGGCGGTGGAGGAGGTCGAGCTGCGCTCCGGCGAGACGCGGCTTTGCTCGCTGGAGGAGGGGCACGCGGTCGCCGTGCGGGGCTCGGCGGACACGCCGGGCTATGTGTACTTCATCCAGGGCAAGAGCCGGCTGGTGCGGATCGCCGCCGACAACAACGGCGGTACCAAGGCCGATCCGGTGCCGGGGCCGCTGGGCGACAACGACAAGGAACTGCGCTCGGTGGCCGTGTCGCGCGACGAGCACAGCGCGGCCGCGGTCGGCGGCGACGGCAAGAATCTGTACGTCGCGTCGCTGGAGTCGGGCGATTCGCTCGGGACGCCCGTCCTGGTCAGTCACGGCAAGACGGACAAGGACCGGCTGACCGCGCCCAGCTGGGACGCGCAGGGCGACCTCTGGGTGGCCGACCGCAACCCCGACGACGCCCGGCTGCTTCTGCTGGAGCGGGGCCAGGGCAAGCCGCTCACGGTGAAGATGCCGGCCCTGGGCGGGCGGATCGAGGACGTCAAGGTGGCCGCCGACGGAGTGCGCATCGCGCTCGTGGTGGCGCAGGGCGAGAAGCGGTCGCTGATCATCGGCCGGATCGAGCGCGGCACCGAAGGGGACAAGCCGACGGTCTCCGTGCTCGAACCGCTGTCCGTCACACCGGAGTTGGAGGACATCACCGCCATGTCGTGGGCCGGTGACAGTCGGCTCGTGGTGGTCGGGCGCGAGCATGGCGGTGTGCAGAACCTGCGGTACGTCCAGGTCGACGGCTCCACGCCGGAGGGGCCCGCGCCCGCGGCGCTCAGCGGCGTCAAGGAGATCACGGCGACCGACTCCGATGGGTTCCCGCTGGTGGCGTACTCGGAGGACGGGATCGTACGGCTGCAGTCCGGGGCGCAGTGGCACAAGGTGGTCACGGACGGGATGGCGCCGGTCTACCCGGGGTGAGACATCCGGGGTGAGGCAGCCGAGGAGCGGCCGTCGCGGGTCGGGGAGCCCGGCCGGGGGCGGCCGCTTCTGCCTTGGGCGCTGTCGGATGTGGGGTCGCGGGACGACGCCCGAACACCGCCTCGAGTTGTCCACAGGGAGTTGTCCACAGGGGTGGTCGGGTGGCTCGGACGTTGGCACAGTGGTGAGCATGCGGGGGTGGTGGCAGGACCTCACCGACCTGGTGCTGCCGGCCGAGTGCGGAGGCTGCGGGAGGCCTCGCACGGTGCTCTGCCCTGAGTGCCGTGCCGCTCTGAACGGGGCCGCGCCGAGCCGGGTGCGACCGGTGCCGGAGCCGCCCGGGCTGCCCGCGGTGCACGCGGCCGCCCGGTACGCCGACGAGGTACGGGCCGTGTTGCTGGCCCACAAGGAACGAGGCGTGCTGACTCTGGCGGCACCGCTGGGCGCGGCTCTGGCAGGGGCCGTGCGGGCGGGGCTGGGGGAGGCTCGGGGGTGTGGCGGCCGGGGTGTCCCGGCGGGGCACGACGGGGTGCTGGGGCGTGCCGTCGGGGACGGAGACATTTCCGTGCTGCTCGTCCCCGTGCCGTCGGCGCGGGCCGCTGTGCGGGCGCGGGGGCATGATCCGGCCAAGCGGATCGCGCTTGCCGCGGCGGGAGAGTTGCGGCGGGGCGGGATTCCGGCGCGGGTGGTCGGTGTGCTGCGGCAGGGGCGGGGTGTGGCGGATCAGGCCGGGCTCAACTCGCGTCAGCGCCTGGAGAATCTGTCCGGTGCGCTGGTCGTGGTGCCGGGTGGGGTGCGGCTGCTGCGCGCGGGGCGGGTGGTGCTCGTGGACGACCTGATGACGACCGGGGCCTCGCTCGCCGAGGCGGCGCGGGCCGTGCGGGCGGCGCTGGCGGAGGACGACGGGACGGGGACGCGGGGCAGGAGTGCGGACGCGCACGGGCGCGGGCCGGGGCCGGTTTCGTACGGCCAAGGGGCAACGGCCGTGTATACGGCGGTGACTCGGGAAGGCAGAGGGGAACGGAGGGCCGGATCACGGGACGTCGGGGCCGGCCGGTGGTCCGCCGGGCCGGGAATGGCGGGCCCGGGTCGCGTCGGTGACCCGGTCTGCGCGGCTGTGGTCGCCGCTCCGCCAGATTCTTTCGAAACAAACCGGAACTGACCGTGAACTTGCATCGTTGCAGGTAACGACAGGGCCAATTCACCTGAACGGAGGTACGCCGCAGTAGAGGGTGACGACATCCGTCCGGGCGAGATATGTTCGGTTGTGAGAGAAAGGCGCAGGCCACACCTCTCATACGCGAATGCCGTGCTGCGGGTTTTTCACAATCACCCGCGTCGGTGGAGTGGAGATCTTGCCCGCGGGGGAGGAGGTGGAAGTCACCGAGTCCGAGGTTCCGGAGCACCGGAGCCTGGTGCAAAAGGGAGATGCTCCGCAGCGAGGCGGAGCAATCCGGGAACGGAGTTCTGCGTGGACATCGTCGTCAAGGGCCGCAAAACCGAGGTGCCCGAGCGGTTCCGGAAGCACGTGGCCGAGAAGCTGAAGCTGGAGAAGATCCAGAAGCTCGATGGCAAGGTGATCAGCCTCGACGTCGAGGTGTCCAAGGAGCCCAACCCCCGACAGGCCGACCGTTGTGACCGAGTGGAGATCACGCTCCGCTCCCGCGGTCCGGTGATCCGGGCAGAGGCAGCGGCCAGCGATCCGTACGCGGCGCTTGACCTGGCGGCGGAGAAGCTGGATGCCCGGCTGCGCAAGCAGCACGACAAGCGGTTCTCGCGCCGTGGCGCGCGCAGGATCTCGGCCGCCGAGGTCCCCGACCACGTCCCGGGCGCGGCGACGCTCAACGGGAACGGTCACCCGGTCCACGAGGAAGAGCCGGACGGCGTCCCCACCAAGAAGATCGGCTCGCTGGAAGTGAAGGGCGAAGGCCCCCTCATCGTCCGCGAGAAGACCCACGTCGCCTCCCCGATGACCCTCGACCAGGCCCTCTACGAGATGGAACTGGTCGGACACGACTTCTATCTGTTCGTCGACTCCGAGACCAAGGAACCGAGTGTCGTCTACCGGCGGCACGCCTACGACTACGGCGTCATCCACCTCAGCACGGACCCGATGGTCGCCCAGGCGCAGTCTCCCGCGCCCGGTGGCACGCTGGGCGGCTGACCCACGCGACTGACAGTTGAGCCGGTGCCCCTGGAGCGCCTGTGCGCCCCCAGGGGCACCGGCGTGCGACCACTTCGAGTCCCGCTCTGTCACCGCGTTGTCGTCCGGGCATGGAATCATGGCCGCAACGGCCCAACCGGTGGACCGTTGCCTTGGGTTGGCGATGGCGCAGCACCACAGGCCACAGCCTTCAGGGGGAGGAACGATGGCGGACAGCTTCGGACCGATGCATGACGAGGGTGCCGACGGCGGCGTCGTCGGCATGGGCCCGGACGCGGGCACTCCACGCAAGGAACCGATCAGAGTCCTTGTCGTGGACGACCACGCCCTCTTCCGCCGTGGCCTGGAGATAGTGCTCGCGGCCGAGGAGGACATCCAGGTCGTCGGGGAGGCCGGGGACGGCGCCGAGGCCGTCGACAAGGCCGCCGACCTGCTGCCCGACATCGTCCTGATGGATGTACGGATGCCCAAGCGGGGCGGGATCGAGGCGTGCACCTCCATCAAGGAGGTAGCGCCCAGCGCCAAGATCATCATGCTGACGATCAGCGACGAGGAGGCCGACCTCTACGACGCGATCAAGGCGGGTGCGACCGGTTATCTCCTCAAGGAGATCTCCACGGACGAGGTGGCCACCGCCATTCGCGCCGTCGCCGACGGCCAGTCGCAGATCAGTCCCTCCATGGCGTCGAAACTCCTCACCGAGTTCAAGTCGATGATCCAGCGCACCGACGAGCGCCGACTGGTGCCCGCCCCACGGCTGACCGACCGCGAGCTGGAAGTCCTCAAACTCGTCGCCACGGGAATGAACAACCGGGACATCGCCAAGGAGTTGTTCATCTCCGAGAACACCGTGAAGAACCATGTACGCAACATCCTGGAGAAGCTGCAGCTGCACTCCAGGATGGAGGCGGTGGTGTACGCGATGCGGGAGAAGATCCTCGAGATCCGCTGAGCCGTTCCACCGGCCGTGACGCCGGTCAGCGCAGGGCGGCGATGAGGGCCCGGGTCACCTCCGTGGTGAGCGGCTCGTGCAGCTCCGGCGCGTCCACGCGCTCCACGCGTACGCTCGTGCAGTTCACCCAGCTCGCCGCCTCGACCAGCGCCTCCGCCACCGCCGGGACCGCCTTGGCGCCGTCCAGGGTGACCTGCTTGGCGACCAGCGTGGCGCCTTCCCGGGCCGGGTCCACGCGGCCCACCAGGCGGCCGCCGGCGAGGACCGGCATCGCGAAGTAGCCGTACACCCGCTTCGGCCTGGGGACGTAGGCCTCCAGGCGGTGGGTGAAGCCGAAGATCCGTTCCGTGCGCGCCCGTTCCCAGATCAGGGAGTCGAACGGGGAGAGCAGCGTGGTGCGGTGACGGCCGCGCGGTGGGGTCTCCAGTGCCACCGGGTCGGCCCAGGCGGGCTTGGACCAGCCCTCGACCGCGACCGGGACCAGGCCCGAGTCGGCGATCACCGCGTCGACCTGCTCTCCCTTGAGACGGTGGTAGTCGGCGATGTCCGCGCGCGTGCCGACGCCCAACGACTGGCCGGCGAGACGGACCAGCCGGCGCAGGCACTCCGCGTCGTCCAGCTCGTCGTGCAGCAGCGCCTCCGGGACGGCGCGCTCGGCGAGGTCGTACACCCGCTTCCAGCCGCGGCGTTCCACGCACACCACCTCGCCGTACATCAGCGCGCGCTCCACGGCGACCTTCGCACCGGACCAGTCCCACCACTCGCTGGTGCGCTTGGCGCCGCCCAACTCGGTGGCCGTGAGCGGACCTTCGGAACGGAGCTGCTTGATGACCTGGTCGTAGGCGCCGTCCGGGAGCTCGTGGTTCCAGTGCGGGCGGTTTCGGTAGGCGCGGCGGCGGAAGGCGAAGTGCGGCCACTCCTCGACGGGGAGGATGCACGCGGCGTGGGACCAGTACTCGAAGGCGTGGGGCTCGCCGGTCGAGGAGGTGTTCCAGTACGCGTCCTCGACCGTCCTGCGGCCCACCGCGCCCAGGCGGGCGTACGGGATGAGCTCGTGGGAGCGGGCCAGGACCGAGATCGTGTCCAACTGGACCGCGCCGAGGTGGCGGAGGACGCCGCGGGCACCGCCCTTGCGGTCGGGAGTACCCAGGAACCCCTGGGCGCGCAGGGCGATGCGGCGGGCCTCGTCCGCCGAGAGGTCGGTGGGGCGCGGAGTCGTCATGGTCCGCACGATAGGGGGCGGGACTGACAATGGGCGTTGAGCTGCGGTTCTGTTGCCCGGTGCGCCGAGTTGGGGGACTACTGCGCCGATTGGACCGGTGCCGGCAGGTAAGGCGCGGTGGACGGCAGTCCCAGGTCCGACGGCAGCAACGCGCCCACCCAGGTGTCCCGGCGTACGCCTCTGTGGATGATCGCGGCGCGCAGGACCCCTTCCATGACGAAGCCCGCGCGTTCCGCCACCGCTCGGGAAGCGTGGTTGCCGACCTCCGCGCGCCATTCCACCCGGTCGATCGACAGGTGGGTGAAGGCCCAGCGGGAGACTTCGGTGGTGGCCTCGGTGACATAGCCGTGGCCACGGTGTTCCTTGGCGCACCAGAAGCCGATCTCGGCCGTGCTCAGGGAGCGCATCATCAGGTCCAGCATGCCCACCAGTTCCTCCCCTGCGGGGAGGAAGAGGCCGAACGTGAGCATCGAGCCGTTCGTCCAGCCGCCCGGAGCGATCTCCCCGGTGAAGCTCCGCGCGTGCTCCAGGAGATAGGGCGAGGGGATCATCGTCCAGCGCTGGATCTCGGGGTCCTGGGCGGCGGCGTACACCGCGTCGGCGTCCTGGGGGCCGACCGGGCGCAGGAGGAGACGGGCGGTCGTGAGGGTCACGGGGTCCATCGGCCGATTCTGCTCGGAGACCGCGCGCGGGCGCCATGTTTTCGCCGTGCGTGAGCAGGCGATCACAATTCGCGCAATTCGTCGGCGTGGTCCGGCACCATCCATGAGAGCCGTCCGTTGTGCTCTTTGAAGAAGATTTGAAGCGGTGTGCCAAGCAGTGAGCGGTCGTCGTCACGGCAGGCCTCCCGGCCCGGGCAGGTCCTCGCATACGATGGCCGTTGCTCAGTAAGTCAAATGGAAACCGACCGTCCCAGGCCCGACCGGCAAGGAGACCAACCCCCGTGTCCGTCCTCTCGAAGATCATGCGTGCAGGCGAAGGTAAGATCCTGCGCAAACTGCACCGCATTGCGGACCAGGTCAACTCCATCGAAGAGGACTTCGTCGACCTCTCCGACGCCGAGCTGCGGGCCCTCACCGATGAGTACAAGCAGCGCTACGAAGACGGCGAGAGCCTGGACGACCTCCTCCCCGAAGCGTTCGCCACGGTCCGCGAGGCCGCCAAGCGCGTCCTCGGCCAGCGTCACTACGACGTGCAGATCATGGGCGGTGCGGCCCTCCACCTCGGCTATGTGGCCGAGATGAAGACCGGTGAGGGCAAGACGCTCGTCGGCACCCTGCCCGCGTATCTGAACGCGCTGTCCGGCCAGGGCGTCCACCTCATCACGGTCAACGACTATCTGGCCGAGCGCGACTCCGAGATGATGGGCCGCGTCCACAAGTTCCTGGGCCTCGAAGTCGGCTGCATCCTCGCCAACATGACGCCGGCCCAGCGCCGCGAGCAGTACGCGTGCGACATCACCTACGGCACGAACAACGAGTTCGGCTTCGACTACCTCCGCGACAACATGGCGTGGGCCCAGGACGAACTGGTCCAGCGCGGCCACAACTTCGCGATCGTCGACGAGGTCGACTCCATCCTCGTCGACGAGGCCCGTACGCCGCTGATCATCTCCGGCCCGGCCGACCAGGCCACCAAGTGGTACGGCGACTTCGCCAAGCTGGTCCTGCGCCTGAAGAAGGGCGAGGCGGGCAACCCCCTCAAGGGCGTCGAGGAGACCGGCGACTACGACGTCGACGAGAAGAAGCGCACGGTCGCCATCCACGAGTCCGGCGTCTCCAAGGTCGAGGACTGGCTGGGCATCGACAACCTCTACGAGTCGGTGAACACGCCTCTGGTGGGCTACCTGAACAACGCCATCAAGGCCAAGGAGCTCTTCAAGAAGGACAAGGACTACGTCGTCATCGACGGCGAGGTCATGATCGTCGACGAGCACACCGGCCGTATCCTCGCCGGCCGCCGCTACAACGAGGGCATGCACCAGGCGATCGAGGCGAAGGAAGGGGTGGACATCAAGGACGAGAACCAGACCCTCGCCACCATCACCCTCCAGAACTTCTTCCGCCTCTACAAGCGTCACGACCAGAACGGCAAGGAACTGCCCGGCCTGTCCGGCATGACGGGTACGGCGATGACCGAGGCCGCCGAGTTCCACCAGATCTACAAGCTCGGCGTCGTCCCGATCCCGACCAACCGGCCGATGGTCCGCAAGGACCAGTCGGACCTGATCTACCGCACCGAGGTCGCGAAGTTCGAGGCGGTCGTCGACGACATCGTCGAGAAGCACGAGAAGGGCCAGCCGATCCTCGTCGGTACGACGTCGGTCGAGAAGTCCGAGTACCTGTCCCAGCAGTTGAGCAAGCGAGGCGTCCAGCATGAAGTGCTGAACGCCAAGCAGCACGACCGTGAGGCGATCATCGTCGCCCAGGCCGGCCGCAAGGGCGCCGTCACCGTCGCGACCAACATGGCCGGCCGTGGCACCGACATCAAGCTCGGCGGCAACCCCGACGACCTCGCCGAGGCGGAGCTGCGCCAGCGCGGCCTCGACCCCGAGGAGCACATCGAGGAGTGGGCCGCGGCGCTGCCCGCCGCCCTGGAGCGGGCCGAGAAGGCCGTGAAGGCGGAGTTCGAGGAGGTCAAGGACCTCGGCGGGCTCTACGTCCTCGGTACCGAGCGGCACGAGTCGCGCCGTATCGACAACCAGCTGCGCGGTCGTTCCGGCCGTCAGGGCGACCCCGGCGAGTCCCGCTTCTACCTCTCCCTCGGTGACGACCTGATGCGGCTGTTCAAGGCCCAGATGGTCGAGCGCGTCATGTCGATGGCGAACGTCCCGGACGACGTGCCGATCGAGAACAAGATGGTCACGCGCGCGATCGCGTCCGCGCAGTCGCAGGTCGAGCAGCAGAACTTCGAGACCCGTAAGAACGTCCTGAAGTACGACGAGGTCCTCAACCGCCAGCGCGAGGTCATCTACGGCGAGCGGCGCCGCGTCCTGGAGGGCGAGGACCTGCAGGAGCAGGTCGGCCACTTCATGGACGACACGATCGACGCGTACGTCGCCGCCGAGACCGCCGAGGGCTTCGCCGAGGACTGGGACCTGGACCGGCTGTGGGGCGCCTTCAAGCAGCTCTACCCGGTGCGGGTCACCGTCGACGAGCTGGAGGAGGCGGCCGGCGACCGGGCGGGCCTCACCGCCGAGTTCATCTCCGAGTCCATCAAGGACGACATCCGCGAGCAGTACGAGACGCGGGAGACGCAGCTCGGCTCCGAGATCATGCGTGAGCTGGAGCGTCGGGTCGTGCTGTCGGTGCTGGACCGCAAGTGGCGCGAGCACCTCTACGAGATGGACTACCTCCAGGAGGGCATCGGCCTGCGCGCGATGGCGCAGAAGGACCCGCTGGTCGAGTACCAGCGCGAGGGCTTCGACATGTTCACCGCGATGATGGAGGGCATCAAGGAGGAGTCCGTCGGCTACCTGTTCAACCTGGAGGTCCAGGTCGAGCAGCAGGTCGAGGAGGTCCCGGTCGAGGACGCCGAGCCGGTCGACATGGAGAAGCAGGACGTCGTTCCCGCCCAGGCGGGTGCCCGTCCGGAGATCCGCGCCAAGGGGCTGGACGCCCCGCAGCGCCGCAACCTCCACTTCTCCGCGCCGACGGTGGACGGCGAGGGCGGCACCATCGAGGGCGACTTCGTCGGCGACGACGAGCCGATCCGTTCCGAGGCCGACGGCCTCACCCGCGCGGAGCGCCGCAAGCAGTCGCGGGGCGGGCGACGCCGCAAGAAGTGAGCGGGCGGCAACGCGACCACTGACGGTGCCGGTGGCGCCGTAGCGGCTTGAAGGGCCGGGTCACCCTGAGGGGGCCCGGCCCTTCGGCATGCGTGGGGCGGGTGCGGGCCTCGGGCCTGTTGCGAAAGTCCCGCCGCAGGCCCCGCCCTACGGGCGGACGACGGGACCTTCGCAACAGGCCTAGTCGTCCGCCGGGCGTGGCATGCGGGTGCCGCCCAGCTCGATCGCCGTGCAGCGCCAGCGCAGGTCGGGGCCCTGTTCCAGACGGAAGGCCATGGCACGCAGCTGGTTGCCGGCGCCGATGCGGGCGAAGGCCTCGATGGCGCCGGGGCGCGGGACGCAGTAGCCGATGTCGCGGACGACGGGCCGGGTGCCGCGGGCCCGCAGGGGACCGCGTTCGGCGAGCCGGGCCAGCTCGTCGTAGGCGCGGCCGGCGGTGTGCCGGAGCATCGAGTGGACGGGGCGCTGGCCGCTCAGGACGGCGAGGAGACGGTCGGCGAAGAGGTCGGTGGGGCGGGGGTGCGGGACGCACGCGTGGACGGCCTGGGCGGGGACCGTCGGGTGGGATGCGGGGGCGGGGCGGGCGTTTGCAGCGGCCGTGGCTCCGGGGGGAGCCGGAAGGGCTCCGCGCGGGGCGGTGGCGGTCCCACCCGGCGTGACTCCACCCGAGGGCGTCGTGACCCTGCCGGAGCTCGTCACGGCCTTGCCCGAGGCCGCGCTGGTCCTCATCGGGGCGGAGACCGCGCTCCTTCCGGGGCCGGGCGAGGGGCGGCCGTCGGCGGGCCTGGTGCGGGTGGAGAGGCCGGTGCCCCGCGCGCCCGGTGGGCGGCCGCCTCCCGGGGCGGTGCGGGTGGGGGTGCCGCCAGGAGTGCGGGGCGGGTTCCCGCCGGGGCGGCGGGAGTCACCGCGGGTCGGCGGGCGGGTGCCGGACCGGCGCTGGGCTGCCCTGGACATGACGTACATAGGTGTCCCCGTTCTGCCTGCCCGATTGATACCGGGCGGTAACTTCTTGTTGGGGATCTTGTACGGGGCTCCGGACGGCAGCCGCAAGGAAGGGCAGGCCCGCGTCGGAGGGTCGGAATGTTCACCTATCAGGGTGACGGGGAGGCGTGCAGGCCCGTACTCACAAGGGGGCGGCGGGTGAATTGCGGGTCGGGAGGTGACGGGTCCGAAGGGGTTGGTGGGGACTCGAAAGGGGACGCCCGCACGTATCCTGAAGGCCCGCCGGGCACCGATTCGGCCCTCCGGGCACCAGCTCAGCCCTCCGACCACGAAAGCGGCCAGCCATGCGCGTCTACGTCCCCCTGACCCTCCCCGGGCTCGCCGAGGCGTACAAGACGGGTGAGTTGGGAAGCGGGCCGTTCGTCGCCTACGCCGTCACGCCCGCGTTGCGCGAGTGGTATCTCTCCGACGACATCGAGGAGTTGGAGTACGCGGCGCTGAACCGCGCCGCCCTCGCCTCGCTGCGTTTGCTGGCCGCCGATGCCGAGGCCCCGCGCCGCCGTGTCGTGGTCGCCGTCGACGTGGCCGACGGTGCCGCGTCCGCCGACCCCGACCGGGGGCTGGACCCGGCGGCGCTCGGCGAGGTGCGGGTCAAGGGCGCTGTGGCGCTGGCCAAGGCGGCCGCCGTGCATGTCGACCTCGACGACGCGGAGGCGGACGTGGCCGCGGCGGCCGAAGCGCTGGAGGCCGCCGACAGCGGGGACGACGACGCGCAGTTCGTGGTGGACGGAGCCGAGGATCACGAGCTGCTGTGGTACGCCACGCAGGAGATCCCGAACCTGGTGGGGCTCGGCGACTGAGACCCGTTCCCCCAGCTCAGTGCCCTTCTGGCCTGCGGTTCTCTTGATTGTCAGTGGCGGCGGGTACGTTTTTGGCATGGGGAAGCAAGCAGGAGCGCACATTGTGTGGGACTGGAACGGCACGCTGTTCCACGACAATGACGCGATCATCGGGGCGACGAACGCGGCGTTCGGCGAGCTGGGGCTCGAGCCGATCACGATGGAGCAGTACCGGGCGCTGTACTGCGTGCCGGTGCCGAAGTTCTACGAGCGGCTGCTCGGACGGCTGCCGACGGACGCCGAGTGGGAGGTCATGGACGAGACCTTCCACAGCTACTACACAGAGCACCGGGTCGACTGCCGGCTCGCCGAGGGGGCGGCGGAGTTGCTCGCCGGGTGGCGGTCGGCGGGGCGCAGCCAGTCGATCCTCAGCATGTACGTGCACGACGAACTCGTGCCGCTGGTGCGGGGGTTCGGGATAGAGGCGCACTTCATACGGGTCGACGGGCGGGTCGGGCCGTCCGGGGGCAGCAAGGCGGAGCACATGGTGCGGCACCTCGCCTCGCTCGACGGCGTGGACCCGGCCCGCACGGTGGTGATAGGCGACGCGGCCGACGACGCGGTGGCGGCGCTGCACGCGGGGGCGCGGGCCGTGCTGTACACCGGGGGGTCGCACGGCCGGGCCAGCCTCGCGGAGGCCGGGGTGCCCGTGGTGGACACACTGGCGGAGGCGGTCGTGGAGGCGGAGCGGCTCGCGGCCTGAGCGAGCGGCACGGCTCTCCCCGAATCCGTCGGCCGACCGCAACCTCACCGGGTCCGTCGGCCAACCGCCCCCGTCGACTCCCTCGGCCAACCACCTCATCGGCTCCGTCGGCCGGCCGCTACGTCACCGGCGCCTTCGCCCGCAGCACCGTAAGGAACTCCCGCATCCACGCCGAATGATCCGGCCACGCGCGGGATGACACCAGCGTGCCGTCCACCACCGCCTCCGCGTCCTGGAAGCTCGCGCCGGCTACCTGCATATCCGGTTCCAGGGCCGGGTACGCGGTGACGCGGCGGCCCCGGAGGCCGTCGATCGCGGCGGTGAGCAGAGGGCCGTGGCAGATCTGGGCGACCGGCTTGTCGGCGTCGAAGAAGGACTTGAGGATCTTGCGGAGTTCGGGGTCGTTGCGCAGGTACTCGGGGGCGCGGCCGCCGGGGATGACCAGGGCAGCGTACTGGCCGGGGTCGACCTCGGCGAAGGCCAGGTCGGCGGGCCACGTGTAGCCGGGCTTCTCGGTGTAGGTGTCGAAGCCGGGTTCGAAGTCGTGGACGACGAACTGCAGCTTTTTGCGAGTGGGGGCCGCGATATGGACCTCGTAGCCCTCCTCGATCAGGCGCTGGTAGGGGTAGAGGACCTCCAGCGACTCGGCCGCGTCGCCGGTGACGATGAGGATTTTGGCTGCCATGTCGGCAACGTGCCTCCGACGGCCGCGCTTGCCAAGGGGGCGCGCGGAGGAAAAGGAGGCGAAAAGGGGAATGTGCGGGATACGCCCTCGAAGCTCCCTTTGCCCCTGTGCAGAACGTCAAAGTTCCACCCCCGGTTTTGTACACATACGGCTCATGACGGGCCCCCTGTAGGGAGCGATAGCCTTGTGGCGTGATCAGCGCGATAGTTCGCGGGGGCACTGTCGCCCCTGCCCTGCGCCCGGTGAGCACGGAATACCTCCGTGACCGGGCGGCGGTCGCTGGTCCTCGCGGGCGGGACGGGATCGCAAGGGTCCCCAGGACGCCGTACACACCCCGGAAGCAGGCGACGCAGAGATCAGCGTCACACCCCGCGGGCGCGTCGAAAATGGCTGATAACCCCCCGCTCATCTCACCGTGCGGCATAGCGTCGGAGCAGACCGGAGAACCCGGGCCGTGGCGACGAGCCGCAGGGGAAGAGACCGTACTTCCTTCTACGTCACGCAACGGCGCGCGACAGGAGCCAGAGGACAATGCAGACCAAGCTGGACGAAGCCAAGGCCGAGCTGCTGGAGAGGGCTGCTCGGGTAGCTGAGAACAGCCCGGTCGGGGGGCACCTACCCACCGGGA
This sequence comes from Streptomyces sp. NPDC001617, assembly GCF_053596855.1. Classification (NCBI taxonomy): domain Bacteria; kingdom Bacillati; phylum Actinomycetota; class Actinomycetes; order Kitasatosporales; family Streptomycetaceae; genus Streptomyces; species Streptomyces sp. NPDC001617. Next base: position 131,466 of record NZ_JBSFHA010000015.1, on the reverse strand, counting down.
CGACGGATGAGGACACTCCCGACCGGGAGACCGTGCTCGCGTTCCTCCAGCGCTACTACCTGCACACCGCCCCGGAGGACCTGAGCGGCCGCGACCCGGTCGACGTCTTCGGAGCCGCGCTCTCCCACTACCGGCTGGCCGAGAACCGTCCCCAGGGCACGGCCAACGTCAGAGTGCACACGCCGACCGTCGAGGAGAACGGGTGGATGTGCAGCCACTCGGTCGTCGAGGTCGTCACCGATGACATGCCCTTCCTCGTGGACTCCGTGACGAACGAGCTGACTCGGCAGGGGCGCGGCATCCACGTCGTGATCCATCCGCAGATCACCGTGCGCCGCGATGTGACCGGGAAACTCATCGAGGTGCTGCCCGCGCAGGCCTCGGGCGAGCCTGCGCATGACGCGCACGTCGAGTCCTGGATCCATGTCGAGATCGACCGCGAGACCGACCGCGGCGACCTCAAGCAGATCAACGCCGACCTGCTGCGCGTCCTGTCCGACGTCCGTGAGGCCGTCGAGGACTGGGACAAGATGCGGGACGCGGCCGTCCGCATGGCGGACGAGCTGCCCACCGAGCCGACCGCCTCCGACCTGCCCAAGCACGAGGTCGAGGAGGCCCGCGAGCTGCTGCGCTGGCTGGGCACCGACCACTTCACCTTCCTCGGCTACCGCGAGTACCGGCTGCGCGACGACGACACCCTCGCCGCCGTCCCCGGCACCGGGCTCGGCATCCTGCGCTCCGACCCGCACCACGCCGGGGACGAGGGCCACCCGGTCAGCCCGTCCTTCGAGCGGCTGCCCGCCGACGCCCGCGCCAAGGCCCGCGAGCACAAGCTCCTCGTCCTGACCAAGGCGAACAGCCGGGCCACCGTGCACCGGCCGTCGTACCTGGACTACATCGGCGTCAAGAAGTTCGACGACCAGGGCAACGTCGTCGGCGAGCGCCGCTTCCTCGGGCTGTTCTCCTCCGCCGCCTACACCGAGTCGGTGCGCCGGGTTCCCGTCATCCGCCGCAAGGTCGACGAGGTGCTGGAGCGCGCCGGGTTCTCGCCCAGCAGCCACGACGGGCGCGACCTGCTGCAGATCCTGGAGACCTACCCGCGCGACGAGCTCTTCCAGACCCCGGCCGACGAGCTCGAGTCCATCGCCACCTCCGTGCTGTACCTGCAGGAGCGCCGGCGGCTCAGGCTCTACCTGCGCCAGGACGAGTACGGCCGCTACTACTCGGCCCTCGTCTACCTGCCCCGCGACCGCTACACCACCGGCGTCCGCCTCAGGATCATCGACATCCTGAAGGAGGAACTCGACGGCACCAGCGTGGACTTCACGGCCTGGAACACCGAGTCGATCCTCTCCCGGCTGCACTTCGTGGTCCGTGTCCCGCAGGGCACCGAGCTGCCGCAGCTGTCCGACACCGACAAGGAGCGCATCGAGGCGCGCCTGGTGGAGGCCGCGCGCTCCTGGGCCGACGGTTTCGCGGAGGCGCTGAACGCCGAGTGCGGCGAGGAGCGCGCCGCCGAACTGCTGCGCCGCTACGGCAACGCCTTCCAGGAGGGCTACAAGGCCGACCACACCCCGCGGGCCGCGGTCGCCGACCTCATCCACCTGGAACAGCTCAGCGACGCCCAGGAGAAGAGCGGCAAGGACTTCGCCCTCAGCCTCTACGAGCCGGTCGGCGCCGCCCCCGAGGAGCGCCGCTTCAAGATCTACCGCAAGGGCGACGCCGTCTCCCTCTCGGCGGTGCTGCCGGTGCTCAGCCGCCTCGGCGTGGAGGTCACGGACGAGCGGCCGTACGAACTGCGCTGCGCGGACCGGACCACCGCCTGGATCTACGACTTCGGCCTGCGCCTGCCCAAGGCGCAGAACGGCAGCGGCGACTACCTCGGCGACGACGCCCGCGAGCGCGTCCAGGACGCCTTCGCCGCCACCTGGACCGGCAAGGCGGAGAACGACGGCTTCAACGCGCTCGTGCTGAGCGCCGGCCTGACCTGGCGTCAGGCGATGGTGCTGCGGGCGTACGCCAAGTACCTGCGGCAGGCGGGCTCCACCTTCTCGCAGGACTACATGGAGGACACCCTCCGCAACAACGTCCACACCACTCGGCTGCTCGTCTCCCTGTTCGAGGCGCGGATGTCCCCGGACCGGCAGCGCGCCGGGCACGAGATCGTCGACGCTCTCCTCGAAGAGGTGGACGCGGCCCTCGACCAGGTGGCGAGCCTCGACGAGGACCGTATCCTGCGGTCCTTCCTGACCGTCATCAAGGCGACCCTCCGGACGAACTTCTTCCAGGAGGCGGAGGGCGGCAAGCCGCACGCGTACGTGTCGATGAAGTTCGACCCGCAGGCGATCCCCGATCTGCCCGCGCCGCGCCCGGCGTTCGAGATCTGGGTGTACTCGCCGCGCGTCGAGGGCGTGCACCTGCGCTTCGGCAAGGTCGCGCGCGGCGGTCTGCGCTGGTCCGACCGGCGTGAGGACTTCCGTACCGAGATCCTCGGCCTGGTCAAGGCGCAGATGGTGAAGAACACCGTCATCGTGCCGGTCGGCGCCAAGGGCGGCTTCGTCGCCAAGCAGCTGCCGGACCCGAGCGTGGACCGGGACGCGTGGCTGGCCGAGGGCATCGCCAGCTACAAGACGTTCATCTCGGCGCTGCTCGACATCACCGACAACATGGTGGCCGGCGAGGTCGTGCCCCCGGCCGATGTGGTCCGGCACGACGAGGACGACACCTACCTGGTCGTCGCCGCCGACAAGGGCACCGCGACCTTCTCCGACATCGCCAACGGGGTCGCCGAGAACTACAACTTCTGGCTGGGCGACGCCTTCGCCTCCGGCGGCTCGGCCGGCTACGACCACAAGGGCATGGGCATCACCGCCCGCGGCGCCTGGGAGTCCGTGAAGCGGCACTTCCGCGAGCTGGGTGTGGACACCCAGTCCGAGGACTTCACGGTCGTCGGCATCGGTGACATGTCCGGTGACGTGTTCGGCAACGGCATGCTGCTCAGCGAGCACATCCGCCTGGTCGCCGCCTTCGACCACCGGCACATCTTCATCGACCCGAACCCGGTCGCGGACACCTCGTACGCCGAGCGCCGGCGCATCTTCGAGCTCCCGCGCTCCAGTTGGGCCGACTACAACACCGAGCTCATCTCCACCGGCGGCGGCATCTTCCCCCGTACCGCCAAGGCGATCCAGCTCAACTCGCACATCCGTGAGGCCCTCGGCATCGAGGGCAAGGTCTCCAAGATGACCCCGGCCGACCTGATGAAGGCCATCCTGCAGGCGCCGGTGGACCTGCTGTGGAACGGCGGCATCGGTACGTACGTCAAGGCGTCCACCGAGACCCACGCGGACGTCGGCGACAAGGCCAACGACCCGATCCGCGTCGACGGCGCCGACCTGCGCGTCCGGGTCGTCGGCGAGGGCGGCAACCTGGGCCTGACCCAGCTCGGCCGGATCGAGTTCGCGCTGCACGGCGGCAAGATCAACACCGATGCCATCGACAACAGCGCGGGCGTGGACACCTCCGACCACGAGGTGAACATCAAGATCCTGCTCAACAGCCTGGTCGCGGACGGCGACATGACCGTCAAGCAGCGCAACAAGCTGCTCGCCGAGATGACCGACGAGGTCGGCCACCTGGTCCTGCGCAACAACTACGCGCAGAACACGGCGATCGCCAACGCCCTCTTCCAGTCCAAGGACATGCTCCACGCCCAGCAGCGCTTCATGCGCCACCTGGTGCGCGAGGGCCACCTCGACCGGGCGCTGGAATTCCTGCCCACGGACCGTCAGATCCGCGAACGCGTCACCCAGGGCCAGGGCCTGAGCAGTCCCGAGACGGCCGTCCTGCTGGCGTACACGAAGATCACGGTCGCCGACGAGCTGCTGCACACCTCGCTCCCGGACGACCCGTACCTGCGCGGTCTGCTGCACGCGTACTTCCCGACGGCGCTGCGCGAGCAGTTCCCGCAGTACATGGACAACCATCCGCTGCGCCGTGAGATCGTCACGACCGTCCTGGTCAACGACACGGTCAACACGGGCGGTACGACGTATCTGCACCGCCTGCGCGAGGAGACCGGGGCCTCCCTGGAGGAGATCGTCCGCGCGCAGACCGCGGCCCGCGCGATCTTCCGCTCGGCGCCGGTGTGGGACGCGGTGGAGGCCCTCGACAACCAGGTCGAGGCCGCCGTACAGACCCGTATCCGGCTGCACTCGCGGCGACTTGTCGAGCGCGGCACGCGCTGGCTGCTCAACAACCGGCCGCAGCCGCTCCAGCTCGCCGAGACGGTCGAGTTCTTCGCCGAGCGTGTGGAGCAGGTCTGGTCGCAGCTGACCAAACTGCTGCGCGGCGCGGACCTGGAGTGGTGGCAGCAGATCTACGACGAGCTGACCGGCCCCGGCGTCCCGGACGAGCTCGCCACGCGCGTGGCCGGGTTCTCCTCCGCCTTCCCGGCGCTCGACATCGTCTCGGTGGCCGACCGTATGGGCAGGGAGCCGCTGGACGTCGCCGAGGTCTACTACGACCTCGCCGACCGCCTGCGGATCACCCAGCTCATGGACCGCATCATCGAGCTGCCCCGCGCCGACCGCTGGCAGTCCATGGCCCGCGCCTCCATCCGCGAGGACCTGTACGCGGCCCACGCGGCGCTCACCGCCGACGTCCTGGCGGTCGGCAACGGCACCTCGACTCCCGAGCAGCGCTTCAAGGCCTGGGAGGAGAAGAACGCGGCGATCCTGGGCCGGGCGCGCACGACCCTGGAGGAGATCCAGGGCTCGGAGACGTTCGACCTGGCCAACCTGTCGGTGGCGATGCGGACGATGCGCACGCTGCTGAGGCAGCACTCGTAGGCGGTACGTCTCCCAGGCAGTACCGCTGTTACGACGAGGGGGGCGCCCCGGGCCGGATCGGCTCGGGGCGCCCCCTTTCGCGCAGGAGCGCGGGGTCCGCCGAAGACGCTAGGCGGCCTTCGGCTTCGCCTTGTCGGCGCCACCGGTGAACTCCTCGTAGGCGGCCATGACCTCTTCCGTCGGGCCGTCCATGCGCAGCTCGCCGCGCTCCAGCCACAGGACCCGCTCACAGGTGTCCCGGATCGACTTGTTGTTGTGGCTGACCAGGAACACCGTGCCCGCGCGCTGGCGCAGTTCGCGGATGCGCTCCTCGGAGCGCCGCTGGAAGGAACGGTCGCCGGTGGCGAGCGCCTCGTCGATGAGGAGCACGTCGTGGTCCTTGGCGGCGGCGATGGAGAAGCGCAGCCGGGCGCCCATGCCGGAGGAGTACGTGCGCATGGGCAGGGTGATGAAGTCGCCCTTCTCGTTGATGCCGGAGAAGTCGACGATGTCCTGGTAGCGCTCCTTGACCTCCTCGCGGGACATGCCCATCGCGAGGCCGCCGAGGTAGACGTTCTTCTCGCCGGTCAGATCGCCCATCAGGGCCGCGTTGACGCCGAGGAGGGAGGGCTGGCCGTCGGTGTAGATGCTGCCGTTCTCCACCGGCAGCAGGCCCGCGACCGCCTTGAGCAGTGTCGACTTGCCGGAGCCGTTGGTGCCGATCAGACCGATCGCCTCGCCCTTGTACGAGACGAAGGACACCTTCTTGACCGCGTGCACCGTGCGCACGCCGGCCGCCTTCTCGGCCTGCTGGCGGCGCAGCATGCGATTGAGGGCGGCGGTCGCGGAGCCACGTCCGGCGCCGGTGCCGTTGACCCGGTAGACGATGTCGACGCTGTCGCAGACGACGGTGGGGATCGTGCTGTCCGCGGGCACGGGGGTCCGCTCGGTGATGTGCTCAGCCACGGCCGTACGTCTCCTCAGCCTTCCAGAAGTAGATGAACCCGCCGACGCCCGCGAGCAGGGCCCAGCCGGTCGCCGCCGCCCACACGTGCGGGGGCAGCTGACTGGCGTGGAAGCTGTCGATCAGGGCGTAGCGCATCAGGTCGATGTAGACGGCGGCCGGGTTGGTCTCCAGCGCGATCGTCAGCCAGCGGGGCAGGTGGTCGCCCTTGGTCAGCCGGTCGATGCTCCACATCACGCCGGAGACGTACATCCAGGTGCGCAGTACGAACGGCATCAGCTGGGCGATGTCCGGGGTCTTCGCGCCCATCCGGGCCATGATCATCGAGACGCCGGCATTGAACGTGAACTGCAGGATCAGGGCCGGGATCGCCAGCACCCAGGAGAAGGCGAGGGGCACACCGAAGCAGAGCAGGATGACGACCAGCGCGGCCATCGAGAACAGCAGCTGCTGGAGCTGCTGGAGGGCGAACGAGATCGGCAGCGCGGCCCGCGGGAAGTGCAGGGCCCGCACCAGGCCGAGGTTGCCGGAGATGGCCCGGGTGCCGGCCATGATCGAGCTCTGTGTGAACGTCCAGATGAACACGCCCGTCACGAGGAACGGGATGTAGTCCGGCACGTGCCGCTTGGTGCCCAGCAGCACGCCGAAGATGAAGTAGTACACCGCCGCGTTCAGCAGCGGCGTCATGACCTGCCAGATCTGGCCGAGCTTCGCCTGGCTGTACTGGGCGGTGAGCTTGGCGGTGGCGAAGGCGGTGATGAAGTGGCGCCGGGCCCACAGCTGGCGGACGTACTCGGGCAGGGTGGGGCGGGCACCGCTGACCGTCAGGCCGTGGCGGGCGGCGAGCGCCGCGAGGTCGTCGTCGGCCGGGGCCGGTGCCTGTGGCGGTGTGTGGAGGACCTGGCTCACATCCGCTGCTTTCGCTCGGGGGGAGGGGGGTGCGGGCGTCCGACCCGTCGGCCGGCCGGTCCTTTGCCCCACGTTTCCTTACGCTTCTCTTCACGTTCTCTTACGTCGGGACGGGACCGTATCGTCGCAACGTGAGCGTAGGCCCAACCGGCGTCGGAACGCAACCGTTTCGTCGTGACGCGCCGGGCGTCCTCTTGCGTGGGGACGGGACCGTATCGTCGCAACGCCCTATGCTGGACCGTATGACGACGAACGCCGAGGAGCCCCAGACGCGTCCGCGCCGCCGGACCCCCGCCGGAGCGGCGGTACTCCGGGAGGATGTGACCGAAGCCATCCGGGCGGCCGTCTTCGAGGAGCTCGCGGCGGTCGGCTACGCGCGGATGTCCATCGAGGGGATCGCGCGGAGAGCGGGCGTCGGCAAGACCGCGGTGTACCGGCGCTGGAAGTCCAAGCTGCACCTGGTCCTCGACGTCGTCTCGGCGCTCGCGGTGATGGGCCTGCCGACACCCGACACCGGCTCCCTGGAGGGTGACCTGCGCCTGCTGTACGAGGTCACCTCGCGTGCCCTGCGCCACCCGGTGGCCTCACAGATCATCCCGGACCTGCAGGCCGAGGCGGCGCGCAACCCCGAGATCGCCGAGGCCGTGCAGAAGACCCTGCGCGAGGGCCAGGAGGGTGTGGCGCTCAAGATCCTGGTGGCGGCGGAGCAGCGCGGCGAGATCCGTGCGGGCTTCGACGACGAGCTGGCGCTCGACCTGATCGCGGGGCCCCTGTACTGGCGCTCGGTGGTGATCCGCAGCCCGAAGCTGCCGAAGGAGTACCTGGGGGTCCTGACCAGGGCCACCGCTCAGGCTCTCAAGGCGCTGTGAGTATGCTGCGGTCCCCGGCCGCCGGTGGCCGAAAGGTGCGTCGCCGCCCGCGGTGACCGGAGTTGAGGCGGAACTGCCGTGAGAGTCGTGATCGCCGAGGACAACGCCCTGTTGCGCGAGGGGCTCGTCCTGCTGCTGACGTCCGCCGGTCATGAGGTCGTGGCCGTCGCCGGCACCGGTCCCGAGGTGCTCCCCGCGCTCCTGGAACACCGCCCCGACGCGGCCGTCCTGGATGTGCGCATGCCGCCCGGCTTCCGTGACGAGGGCCTGCGGGCCGCTCTGGAGGCACGCGCGCAGATCCCCGGCCTCCCGGTGCTGGTCCTCTCCCAGTACGTCGAGGAGTCGTACGCCGCCGAATTGCTCACCGGCGGGGCGAGCGGGCTCGGTTACCTTCTCAAGGACCGGGTCGGCCGGGTCGACGAGTTCCTCGACGCGCTGGAGCGGGTCGCCGCCGGCGGCACGGCCCTCGACCCCGAGGTCGTCACCGAACTCCTCACCCGCCGCAAGGACTCCCCCCTCGACTCCCTCACGCCCCGCGAGCGCGAGGTGCTGGGGCTGATGGCCGAGGGCCACGACAACGCGACCATCGCCAAGACCCTGGTCGTCACCGAACGCGCGGTCCACAAGCACATCGGCAACGTGTTCCTGAAGCTGAGCCTGCCGCCGAGCGACAGCGGGCACCGGCGGGTGCTGGCGGTCCTGGCGTATCTGAACAACCAGTAGCCGCAGATCAGTTCAGGTACGCGTCCGGTGCGGCCCGCAGCGCGAGCAGTTCCGGTGCGAGCACCTCGATCCGGCCGCCCTCGGCCGACCCGATCAGACCGTCGCGCCGGAGCCGGGACAGGGCCCGGTTGACCGTGACGCGGGTGACACCGAGCAGGTCGGCGAGCTCCCGCTGACCGCCGGGCAGGGACGCGTGCCCGTCGGCGTCCGTCGCCTCCAGCAGCCAGGCCGCCAGTCGCGCCTCGCACGGCAGCGTCACCGTGTCCGTCAACCGCCGCTGCTGGGCACGGGCCTGGGCGGCGAGCAGCCGCAGCACATGCGCGCGTACGGCCGCGGAGTCGTCCAGCAGCTCCATGAACCGCGTCCGCGGCACGGCTCGTACGACGCACGGAGTGAGCGCGGTGAACGTCGCCGTGTGGCCCGCCCGGTCGAGCAGCGCCACCTTGTCCAGCGCACACGGCCCGCTCCACGCGCCGAACCGGACCACACGCCCGCCCGCCGTGACGACCGACGCCGCGGTACGGCCCTCCAGGAGAACGAGCAGCCGGTCGGCGGGCTCGCCCTGGGCGCGCAGCTGCTCCCCGGTGTCGTAGCACCGCGGAACGGAGGCCTCCCACAGGCGGTCCAGGTCGGGGTCCGGCAGCGCGGAGAACAGAGGTACGTCCCGCAGTCGCCGTCGGCCCGGCGCGCTGCCGCCCATGCCCGTGCCGCCTCCTCGCCGGCGGCGCCCTCACCGCCGTAGCCGTGCCGTGTCGGCTGTATCGCGCGATACAGCCTCGCCCACCGCGCCGAGCCTAACCTCGCATCCGTCGCCGTACGCAGAGCCGACCGAAGGGACCGCCGTGCTCGTCGTGGAACTCGCCTTCACCCCCGCCCCCGAACGCCTCGCCGCCCGCCCCGCCCACCGGGAGACCCTCGCCCGTCTGCACGCGGAGGGGCGGCTCATGGCCGCAGGGCCCTGGGCCGAGGACGACGGGGCGCTGCTCGTGTTCGCCGTGGACCGCGGGGAGTTGGAGGAGATCCTGGACGCCGATCCGTACTACCGGCGTACGCCCGGCGTCGAGGTGCGGTCGGTGCGTGCGTGGACGCCCGTTGTCGGTTGGGGCGACAGGCCCTAGTTCCGCGCCGCCCCCGGATACCTCCGCACCCACCCCTCCCAAGCCGAAGCGATCATGTCCTGCACGTCGTGCTTGGCCTTCCAGGCCAGTTCTGTGGCCGCTCGGTCGGACGAGGCGACCACTCGGGCGGGGTCGCCGGGGCGGCGGGGGGTGACCGTCGGGGGGCGGTCGTAGCCGGTGAGGGCGTTGATGTGGTCGATCATCTCGCGGACCGAGACGCCTTCGCCGCGGCCGATGTTGAGGGTGAGGTCGCGGCCGGGGGAGGACCGCAGGGCGCGGGCGGCGGCCACGTGGGCCTCCGCCAGGTCGACCACGTGGATGTAGTCCCGTACGCAGGTGCCGTCGGGGGTCGCGTAGTCGTCGCCGAAGATGCGTGGGGGCGCGTTCTCCGTGAGTTTCTCGAAGACCATCGGGATGAGGTTGAAGACGCCCACGTCGGCCAACTCCGGGCTCGCCGCGCCCGCCACGTTGAAGTAGCGAAGGGAGGCGGTGGACAGGCCCGTCGCCCGGCCCGTCGCGCGGACCAGCCATTCGCCGGCCAGCTTGGTCTCGCCGTACGGGGACATGGGGACGCAGGGGGTGTCCTCCGTGACCAGGTCGACGTCCGGCATGCCGTACACGGCCGCGGAGGACGAGAACACGAAGGACGGGACGTTCGCCGCCGTCACCGCCTCCAGGAGGACGCGCAGGCCCTCGACGTTCTCCCGGTAGTAGAGGAGGGGGAGGTCGACGGACTCGCCCACCTGCTTCTTCGCCGCCAGGTGGACCACCCCGGTGACCTTGTGCTCAGCGAGCACCCGCGTCACGCCCTCGCCGTCCAGCGTCGAGCCCACGACCAGCGGCACCCCGGCCGGCACGCGCTCGGCGAAGCCCGTCGACAGGTCGTCGTAGACCACGGCCCGCTCGCCGGCCTCCGTCATCGCCCGTACGACGTGCGCCCCGATGTAACCGGCACCGCCGGTGATCAGCCAGGTCATGTGCGGCCGTCCCCTCGTCCCTGGGCCTGTCTGCCTTGTCCCGTGTCCTGTCCCGTGTTCACGTATCAGTGAAGCAGGCGGCACCGTCAGACCGGCACGGGTGGGGTGACTCCCCGTGCGTCGGGGGACACGTGGGGTACGCGGAGAGGCGGTGCGGGCCTCGTCGAGCGCCATACGCGGGTGAAGGACAGGATCGCGGCCGTCAGGAGCAGGCCGTTGCGGACCAGCATCAGGGCGCAGCCCGTCCAGGTGCAGGCCATGACCTGGTGGTAGAGGGCCGGGTAGGCGAGCGCGCTGACCGCGGTCGCCGCCAGGATCAGCGCCGCCACCGGGCGTTGGACGGTCTGGCGTGCGGTGAGGCAGACGCCGGCCAGGCCGACCAGCCAGATCATGTACTGCGGGCTGATCACCCGGCTGGTGACGGTGAAGAGCAGGACGGCGCTCAGGGCGGCGTCGTACGGCGTCGCGGGCGTCCAGCGGCGGGCGCGCAGCCGCCACAGGAGCAGCAGGCCGAAGGCGACCGCGGTGAGGGCGAGACAGACGTGGGCGACGGTCCGGACGTGCGGGCCGGTGAATTCGAGGGAGCCGTATTGGTAGCGCACCTTCCCCGGCCAGCCGGCGTGCGTCGCGAACGCGAGCACGGTGCCGCCCAGCGACTCGATCTGCACGCCCCGGCCGCCCTGTTGGCGCAGGAAGGACAAGGGGTGGGCGAACACGGCGGCCAGTACGCCGAGTACGACGGCCGCCGCACCGGCCGCCCAGCTCCACGCCGAGCGTGTCGCCCGCCTCCTCGGCACACCCAGCAGCACCAGCGCGGGCCACACCTTCACGAGCGCCCCGAGTGCCGCGAACACGCCGCACGCACGCGTGGAGCGCGGCAACGTCAACAGGGAGATGACGGCGAGGGCCGTGACCTGGACGTCGTAGCGGGCGAGCGGGATGTGCAGAAGGAGTGGGAGACCGCCCACCCACACCCAGGCGCCGAGGAGGGAGCGCCAGGGGCGGCCGCCGACGACGGTCAGTGCCAGGGCGATCGCCGCGTCGGCGGCGAGGGTGAGGACGACGAACGCCTGAAAGTACGTCAGGCCCGGCAGCAGCGCGGGGGAGAGCAGCACGGCGCCGGCGCCCGGCGGGTACTGCCACAGGGGGTCGTGCGCCGGGAAGGTGCCGTGCGCGAGGACGCCGTACCACTGGTGGTACAGCCGCCACACCTCCCGCGCGACCGAGCCGCTGCCGAGCAGGGGCACGGCGTCGTGGGTGAGCAGCCACAGCATCGCCGCGCGGGTGGCGAGCCAGGCGGCGGCGAGAGCGAGGCGCGGGTGTTTCCCCATGGTCCGGACGTTCCCGAGGATGTTCGACGCGGCATTCATCACCGCGGATCGTAAGCCGGGCGAATGGTGTGTGATTGCTAATACACCGTCAATCGTCGGTAAGAGCTCGCTAACGGCCCAAACTCAGCGGCGTGACGAACGTTATCCAGGGTGTGGAGAGCGAGGCTTCGAGGCGGGCGCAGATCACTGCCGTGGCGGTGCCGTCGGCCGTCATGCTCGGGCTCGGGCTGTGGGGCCTGGACCGGGGTGGCATGTGGGGCGACGAGAGCGTCAGTTATCTGGTCGCGCGGCGCACGGTGCCGCAGATCTGGCGGCTGCTGCACACCGTCGACGCGGTGCACGGCCTGTACTACCTGTGCATGCACTACGTCCTCGCGCTTCACCCCGGCGAGGTGGTGCTCCGCCTCCCGTCCGTCCTGGGCGCCACCGTGGCCGCCGGCCTGATCGCCGCCCTCGGTACCCGCCTGGCCCGCCCGCGGGTCGGCCTGTGGGCCGGCCTGCTCTACGCGATCACCCCGATGACCGGCCACTACGCGCAGGAAGGGCGGTCGTACGCGCTCGTCTCGGCCGGCGTGGCGGGCGCGACGCTGCTCCTGGTCCGCGCCCTGCGGGAGCGGCGCACGCGCGCGTGGTGGGCGTACGGCGGTCTGCTCGCGCTGACGTCCGTCCTGCACGAGCTGGCGGTCCTGGTGCTCCTCGCCCACGCGGCGACACTCGCCCTCGCGCGCGTACCGCGCGCGGTGTGGTTCGGGTGGGTGCGCGGCGCGGGGGCGGCGGCGGTCGTCCTGCTGCCGCTGGTCCGGGTCTCCGAAGGGCAGTCCGGGCAGGTGGCGTGGTTGCGGACGCCCGGTTGGCCGCAGGTGGAGGACCTGGTGCGGTCGTTCGCCGTCGGCCGGACGGGGGTCGTGTTCTGGGGGTACGTCCTCCTCGTGGCCATGGGCGTCTGGGCCGGGCGGCGACTCGCCGCGGTCGCGCTGCCGCTGCTGGTGCTGCCCCCGGCGACCCTGCTGGCCGTATCGCAGATCCAGCCGCTCTACGACGACCGGTACGTGCTGTACGCCCTCGCCGGCGCGCCCCTGCTCGCGGCGGCGGCCGCCGACCGGCTGGTGACGTCGGCCGGGCGCCTGCTGCCGAGCGCACCCCGGCGGCCGCATCCCGGAAGGCATCCCCTCGTCGCCCTCGCCGGTGTCCTGGCCGTCGCGCTCGCCTTCGTCGACGGCCTGCCACAGCAGCGGGCCGACCGTGAGGCCGACCACCGCCCCGAGAACTTCGCCGCCGTCTCCGCGGTCGTCGCCCGGCGGGCCCGACCCGGCGACGCGGTGCTGTTCCTGCCGGCGTTCTGGCGGGTCGGGGCGCTGGCCTATCCGAAGGGCTTCCGGGAGGCGCGTGATGTGGCGCTCGCCGAGTCCGGGCCCCGGTCCGGCACGCTGAGCGGCCTCGAAGCGCCGCCGGGGGAGCTGCGGCGCAGGCTAGCGTCGGTGAACCGGGTCTGGGTCGTCGCCCCGGCGTATGTCCTGAGGTCGCGCCGGTACCCGAGCGATCCGACCGAGCGCCTCAAACTCGCGCTCGTGGAGGAGCACTTCACGCCCGTCGAGGACTACGGGAGCGGGCGCCGGATCACCCTCGGCCTGTACGTCCGCCGCTCACTGCTGTGAGTCGGCCTCCGAAAGGGCCGCTTCATCCAGTGCGGTGGTGAGTTCGTCGAGGCTGGCGCGCAGGGCGCGGATCTCGTCGACGTCGAAGGTCGTCGCCGTCATGATGCGCCGGGGTACCTCCAGGGCGCGCTCGCGCAATGCGGTGCCCTCCTCGGTGAGCCGCACGTCCACCGAGCGCTCGTCGCGCACGCTGCGCTCGCGCCGGACCAGGCCGGCCGCCTCCAGCCGCTTGAGCAGCGGGGAGAGCGTGCCGGAGTCGAGGCGCAGGTGTTCGCCGAGCCTCTTGACCGGCAGATCGCCGTGCTCCCACAGCACCAGCATCACCAGGTACTGCGGGTAGGTGAGGCCGAGGTCCTTGAGGAGCACGCGGTAGAGGCCGCCGAAGGCGCGCGAGGCGGCGTTCAGGGAGAAGCAGATCTGCTGGTCGAGGCGGAGCCAGTCGGCCGTGGGCGTGGGCGTGGCCGTGGGGGTCGGTGTCGGGGTCGGCGAGGTGCTCATGCTCCCAGGATAGCTCTTGCCCGTCATTTAGTTGTGCACAACTAAATTGTGTGCTCTACTTATGGCCGTGAGGCGGCCGCAAGAGAGCCGCCGGAGCACTGTGACTCGAGAGGGATGGTTTTCCATGGACGCGCTCTACACCGCTGTCGCCACCGCCACCCACGGCCGTGACGGTCGCGCCGTCTCCAACGACGGCAAGATCGACCTCAAGCTGGCCCCGCCGGTGGAGCTGGGCGGCAACGGGGAGGGCACCAACCCCGAGCAGCTCTTCGCCGCCGGTTACGCGGCCTGCTTCGGCAGCGCCCTCGGCCTCGTCGGCCGCCAGGCGAAGGTCGACGTCACCGACGCCGCCGTCACCGCCGAGGTCGGCATAGGCAAGCAGGGCGAGGGCTTCGGCCTCAAGGTGACGCTGCGCGTCGAGCTGCCGGACACCGTGGACGAGGAGACCGGCCGCAAGCTGGTCGAGACGGCCCACCAGGTCTGCCCGTACTCCAACGCGACCCGCGGCAACATCGAGGTCGACCTCGTCATCGAGTAAGTCCCCTGCGAGTAGGTCCGAGACGACCCTCACCCGACCCGCGTCGACACCTCGGCGCGGGTCGAGTCATGAGCGCGGTATTCGTGATAGGCCGTTCCACCATGTGGAGGCTCCCTTTCTGGTTCGCTGTCATCGCCCTGGTATTCACCGTCGCGCAGTCGGCCGAGATTCAGGGCCGCGCCCGCATGGACACCCGCCAATACGTCGCCCACAGCTACATGTTGCAAGGGGTCGGCCGGGAAGAGGCCTCCCGGCGGGCGATGGAGTACTACTGCGACAGCGCGCGCGTCGGAACCGCCCGGCGCGACAGTGCCGATCTGGCGAACTACCGGAATCACAGCGGCGGGGAATCCGCCTACTGGAGCTGCCGGACCCGGACGGAACGCGGCATCGAGAACGCCGCGCGGCGCACGGACATCACCGGTTACCAGGCCCTCTTCAGCGACCCGCGCGTCTCCGAGATCTTCGCGACCCGGCCCGGCTATCCGGCCTTCATCATCCCCTTCGTCAAGGCGTTCGGCCTGGTCCGGGGCCTGTGGATGGCGGCCGTCGTGGTGACCGTCGCGGCCAGTGGATTCGTGGTGCTGACGCTGCGCCGACTGGGGGTCTCCGTCCCCCTCGCCCTCCTCGGGCAGATCCTCTACTACGCCCTCCAGACCGGCACGGATTCCATGCAGCCCCTGTGCGAGGGACTGTTGCTGTGCCTTCTCCTCGCCGGAATTCTCGGCTGCGTCCGCGTTCTCCAGGGACACCTTCGCTCGGGTACGGCGATTTCTCTCGCCGCGTTCGCCGGCGCCGCCACGGTCAAATACGCCCAGACCCTGCTGGCCGTGGCCGGAATCGCGGGCATGACGGCATTGTTCGTGTGCGTACGGTGGCTACGGCACCGGGAATTCCCCCGGCCGGAATGGCTGCTCCTCGCCGCGACCGGTCTCTTCGTGACGGCACTTCAACTCGTCATCGTCGCTCTCGGACTGCCCAGCACCCGGGCCAGCCTCCAGGAGCTGATGGCCGTCCACTACAGCAGGCCCCTTCCCCCGCACCTGCTGCACCACTTCCTGCGCCTGAGCATCGGGTTCTGGCGGGAGTGGCTGCGCGGCGGGCTGGTCCAGCCCTTCAACCTGCTGCTGCTCGCGGCCGGGGCGTGGGGGGCGCTGCGGTGGCACCGCTCGTTCGGGTTCCTGGTCGTCGGGGTCGCCGTCGCGGGCTTCGTGAACCAGGCCGGACATCCCGAAATGGCCATGGGATCACGGCTGTTGGTGATGGCGACCCTGCTGCCGGTGTGCGGCATCCCGCTCCTGATCGAGAACCACACAAGGAACCAAGCGGCGAAGGGACCGGACGCGACCGTCCGGCCCCCTCGGGCGGGAGAGCAACTCCCGGTATCTCAGGATCAGTTGTACTGAGGCAGCCGGGCCGACCCGTCGGCTGCCCGCGGGATGCTCGCGACCGCGCCCTCACCGGAGACCGGCGTCTCACCCAGCAGCACCTGCCGTACGACCCTCTCCGCGGCCCGCCCGTCGTCGAACTCGCAGAACCGCTCCCGGAAGGCGGCCCTCAGGCCCGTCGACTCCTCGTCCCGCCAGGTCCCCGAGGCGAACAGCCATGCCAACTCCCCGTAGGAGCACGACACATGGCCCGGCGCCTCGGCCGTGATGTCGAAGTAGGCGCCCCGGCTCGCCGCGTACGCGCCCCAGTCGTCGGCGTGGACGACGATCGGCCGGTCCAGGTTGGCGTAGTCGAACATCAGGGCCGAGTAGTCGGTGACCAGCACGTCCGAAGCGAGCATCAGATCCTCGACGTGCGGTTCGTCCGTCGCGTCGACCAGGACGCCCCGCGCGTGCAGATCGGCGAGACCGAACCCGCGCGTCGTACCGGTCGCGAGCGTGGGGTGCAGGCGTACGACGAGGGTGTGGCCGGCGCCCAGGTCCGCGGCGAACCGGGCCAGGTCGATCCGGTCGACGTGCCCGCCGCGCCGGTACTCGCGGCGGGTCGGGGCGTACAGCACCACGGTGTGTCCGGCGGGGATGCCGAGCCGCTCACGGACCGAAGCGCCGTGCCCCTCAGGGGCGTCGACGAGGATGTCGTTGCGTGGGCTGCCGGTCCGCAGCGACGCGAAGTGACAGGGATACGCCCGCTCCCACACCAGCTCCGAGTGCCGGTTGGCGACCAGGCTCAGGTCCCAGCGGTCGGCCCGGTGCAGCTGCTTCGGCACGCTGTAGCCGTGCCGGGCGCCGGGCTTGGCGAGCAGGTCGACGCCCATGTACTTGAGCGGGGTGCCCTGATGGGTCTGCACCTGGACCTGGCCGGGACGTTTGACCAGGCTGCCGGGCCAGTTGACGTTGTTGACCCAGTACGTGGCCCGCGCCATGACCGAGTGGTAGCGCCGCGAGCCGGGCGTGACATGGTCGACGCCCTCCGGGATTGACGCCACGTCCTCCTCCCGCACCACCCACACTCCGCGCAACTGCGGTGCGATCTCACGGGCCTTGGCGTGGATCGCGGCCGGATCCCCGGAGACGCCCGCGTGATGGCAGGAGGAGTAGACGACGAGACGGGGATCGAGGGGGAGCCTCAACTGGGCCGCGTACCAGGCACTCTGGGCCGACGCCGACACCTTGGCCCCCGTACGCCGCTTGCCCGCATCCGCGAGCCGTCGCACCCCGCGCGCACCCCGCAGGGCCGCGAACGAGGCGTAGGGCGCACTCGCCAAGAGCCGCATCTCGGTGCCGCGTTCGCCGTCCGGCACCGTGAAGCCCTCGGGACAGTGACGGCGGTGGAAGGAACGGATCTCCCGGTAGAAGTCGGCGCGGTCCGCCGGAGTCACCCGGTCCTCGCGGGCGATGACGTACAGCATGTGGTCCAGGGCCCGCTCGAACAGCAGCGGGCGCGCCCACGCGAGGTCCTCCCGCTCCTCCAGGAACGCGAACAGGCCCTCGTACTGCGGAAAGATGTCGAAGTGCCTGCGCCCAGGCGTCTTGGTGATCGCACCCTGCCGCCGCTGCCGGTACTCGACCCCGATCCGGCCCAGGCAGGCGATGCGGTCGGCCAGCACCATCGAGCGGTAGGTGACGGGCGCGTCCTCGTACAGGCCCGGCGCGTACTGGAGGCCGTGCTCCTGGAAGAAGGCCCTGCGGTACGCCTTGTTCCAGGCGACCAGGAACAGATGGATGTACTGCGGGCTCTCGCGCAGGTCGAAGACGTCCTGGCCGGCCGCGGCCAGCAGGGCCGAGGCGTCGCTGGGGCCGCCGCGGCCCCACCAGTGGGTGCGGATGTGGTCGAAGACCAGGATGTCCGGGTCCTCGGCCGACTTCAGGCGATCGGCGACGGCGGCCAGCAGGCCCGGCGTGTAGAGGTCGTCGCTGTCGAGGAAGAGGACGTAGTCGCCGCGCGCCTGCGCCAGACCGGCGTTGCGGGCCCGGCCCAGGCCGACGTTCTCGGGCAGGTGCAGGACCCGCACCCGCTCGTCGCGGGCCGCGTACTCGTCGAGGATCGCGCCGCAGCCGTCGGGCGAGCGGTCGTCGACGGCGATCACCTCGAAGCCGGGGTACGACTGCCCGAGCACCGAGTCGAGACACTCGCGCAGATAGCCCTGCACCTTGAAGACGGGGACGATGATGCTGAAGCGGGGCACGTCAGCTCCTTGCGAGGGTCGTCGCGGCGGGGGCGGGCAGGCGCTCGGCGAGCGGGATCACCGGCGGGATCGCCTCCGGTGGCTCGCCCAACAGCACGCGTCGTACGACGCGTTCGGCGGCGCGCCCGTCGTCGAAGCCGCAGAACCGCTCCCGGAACGCGGCCCGCGCCGCCCCGGACTCCGGCCCGGCCCAGGAGCCGTCGCGGAAGATCCGCGCCAGTTCCTCGGGCGTCCGGGCCACCGGCCCCGGCGGCAGCTCCATCAGGTCGAAGTAGACGCCCCGTGTCTCCCGGTAGACCTCCCAGTCGTCGACGTACACGACCATCGGGCGGTCCAGGTTGGCGTAGTCGAACATGATCGACGAGTAGTCGGTGATCAGCGCGTCGGCGGCCAGACACACGTCCTCGGAGGAGCGGTGCGCGGTGACGTCGATGATGCGGCCGGTGTTCTTCGCCTTGCCCTGGTCGTAGAAGTAGTGGGCGCGCAGCAGGACCACGACGTCCTCGCCGGCCTCCTCGCAGAAGGCCTCCAGGTCCAGGCCGGTCTCGAAGCCGGTGTGGTAGTCGCGGTGGGTGGGCGCGTACAGGACGGCCGTCCTGCCCTCGGGAACCCCCAACTCCCTCCGGACACGGGCCACGTCGTCCGCCGTCGCCGTGTAGTAGACGTCGTTGCGCGGATAGCCGTACTCGAGGGTCTCGTGCGCGGCCGGGAAGGCGCGCTCCCACATCTGGGTGGAGTGGGCGTTGGAGGTCAGGTTGTAGTCCCAACGGTCCACGCGGGCCAGGAGCTTGGCGAAGCTGCCGGTCGCGGCGGCGACCACGGGGTACGTGGCCTGGTCGACGCCCATCTTCTTCAGCGGGGTGCCGTGCTGGGTCGAGAGGTGCACGCTGCCCTTGCGCTTGACCACCGCGTCCGCGAAGTTGGCGTTGTTGATCAGGTACTTGGCGCGGGCGAGGACGTCCCAGTACGTGGCGGTGCCCATCACCGCGTACTCGATGTCCTTCGGCACGGTGTGTGCCTGGTCCGGCTCGACCAGGAACACCGCCCGGAGGTGCGGGGCGAGTTCGCGGGCCTTGGCGTGGATCGCGGCCGGGTTGCAGGCGTAGCCGCGGCCCCAATAGGCCGAGTACACGGCCAGGTTGGGGTCGATCGGGCGGCGCAGGGCGCGGCTGTAGCGCAGGCGGGTGCGCAGGCCCTGGGGACGGGGGAGGGCCTCCAGGACGCGGACCGCCGACTGGTTGGCGCCGCGCAGGGCGCGGAAGGCGGCGTACGAACCGCTCGCCAGCAGCCGGTGCTGTACCCCGAGGCTGCCGGGCGGGGTGCGGAAGCCGGCCGGCCGGTGGTGGCGGTAGAGCCTGCTCGCCCGGCGGAAGAAGGCGCGGCGCTTGGCGGTGAGGCGGCGGGGGTGGGCCGCCGTTTTGAGGACGGCGCTGAAGAGGTGGTCGAAGAGGGGGACCAAGCGCTCCTCGTGCAGGGACAGTTCGGTGGCACGGGTGAGGACCAGGTCGACCTGGTCGAGGAGTTCGAGGTGGTGCTCGCCGGGGAGGTTGAGCCGGCTGCCCTGCCGGCGCGCCAGATGCCGTACGACGACCTCGCGCAGCACGGCCGCCTTCTCCGCCCGCAACGCCACCAGACCGCCGAAGCCGACGTCCGTGAAGTGACCGTCGGGGAAGGCGAGTCGGTGATCGGTGAGGAAGGTACGGCGGTAGGCCGCACTCCATGCCGGGAGCTGGACGCCGGTCAGCTGGGGGGCCTGGTCGGGGGAGAAGGCGCCGTCCGGGGTCTTCGGCAGGAGTTGGGCGGCCGGGTTGGTGGGCTCGCCTTCCCACCAGGGGACCCGCTCGTGCTCGACGTACAGGACGTCCACGTCACCGGTGTCGGCGAGGCGCGCGTCCAGTGCCGCGAGGGCGCCCGGCACCAGGGTGTCGTCACCGTCGAGGAACAGCAGATACGCGCCCTTCGCCGCCCGCATCCCGGTGTTGCGCGCCCCGGCGAGACCGGCCGACGGCGGCGAGTGCACCGGGGCCACACGGGCGTCCCGCTCGGCGTACCCGACGGCCACGTCCGCAGCGGGGGAGTCGGGGGCGTCGCAGACCGGGATCAGCTCGAAGTCGCCGTAGGACTGTGCGAGGACGGAGTCCAGCGCCTGGGACAGACGGCCGGCCACCCCATGGGACGGGACGATGATGCTGAAGCGGGGCATTCTGCTCTTTCTCTCGAGGTTCGTGAGGAGTGTCAGGTGCCGTCTAGCGGCCCGGCCGCCCTGCGGGACGCCAGGTGGATGGCCGGGTCGGTGTGGGCCGGGACGGGCTGGAGGGCATGCGAACTCCCCGGAGTGAGAACGGCGTTCAGAGGCTGTCGGTGACGGTCAGGGGGCCGCCGGGTTGGGGCACGGTCGCCTGCGGGGAGCGGGCGAGGCTCGCGGCGGCCGAGGGGACGGGGTGGCGGTCGGCGAGCGGGACGACCGGTGGGAGGCCGGTCTCGCCCAACACCACATGGCGTACGACCCGTTCGGCGGCGCGTCCGTCGTCGTACGGGCAGAAGCGCTCCCGGAACGCGGTGCGCAGCTGGGAGGAGCGGGAGCCTCGCCAGTGGCCGGTGGCGAAGATGTCGATCAGTTCGTCCTCGCTGCGCGCGACCGCGCCCGGCGGGAAGGAGCGCAGGTCGAAGTAGGTGCCGCGGGCCGCCTCGTACGCCTCCCAGTCGCCGGCGTGGATCACGATCGGGCGGTCCAGGTTGGCGTAGTCGAACATGATGGACGCGTAGTCGGTGAGCAGGGCGTCCGAGGCGAGACAGAGGTCCTCGACGCTGCGGTGGCCGGTGACGTCGATGATCCGCGCGCTGTGCGGGACGGGGCTGTGCGTGCGGGCCAGGACGACGAAGCGGGGGCCCAGACGGCGCAGGACGCGTTCCAGGTCCACGGGGGAGAGCTGGGTGCGGCGGTAGTCGCGGCGGGTGGGGGCGTAGAGGATCGCGACCGTGTCGTCGGGGATGCCGAGGGAGGCGCGGATGCGGGCCACGTCGGTCGAAGTGGCCTTCTGGAACGCGTCGTTGCGGGGGCTGCCGTATTCGAGCGTGGTGTAGCCGCCCGGGTGGACGCGTTCCCAGGTGAGGGTGGAGTGGCGGTTGGCCGACAGGACGTAGTCCCACTGGTCGACGCCGTGCAGGAGCTGTGCGAAGTCCAGGTCCCGTGCTGCGGCCGGGCGTTCCAGGAGATCGAGGCCCATGTGCCCGAGCGGGGTGCCCTGTTGGGTCTGGATGATGATCTGGCCGGGGCGTTTGACCGGACGGGGCTCGAAGTCGGTGTTGCTGACCAGGTACTTGGAGCGGGCCAGGGCGGTCCAGTGGGCCGCGGTGTCCGGGTGGGCGAGCCAGGCCGTGCGGATGTGCGGGGCGAGGGCGCGGAAGGCCTCTTCGAGGGCGGCCGGGTTGCCGCCGGGGCCGTCGGACGCGGTGAACACGGCTCGGTCGGCGCGCAGCGGGAGACGGAGCTGGATGCGGTAGTGGGCGCGCAGGATCAACGCCCTTACCGTGCGCAGGAGTTTGGCGGTCAGCTTGGTCGTGCGGCGGTGGGCGGACGCCGTCAGCTGCAGGGCGCGGTACGTGCGGTGCAGGCCCCAGCGGATCAGGGCGTGGCGCAGGGGGACGCGGATGCCGGGGACGCGGTGGCGGCGGTAGTGGGCGCGGGCCCTGCGCAGGAACTCGGCGCGGGTACCGCGCGGGAGGCGGTCGCGGCGGGCCAGGATCTTCGTCAGGTGGTCGACCATGCGGCGGAACAACACCGGGCGCCAGCGCGCGAGTTCGGGGTGTCGGTCGACGTACGCGAAGACACGGTCGTACTGCTCGAAGACGTCGAAGTGCCTGCGGCTGGTGGTGGAGAGGATGTTGCCCCGGCGGCGCTGGCGGTAGTGGACGCAGACCCGGTCGAGGGTCGAGATCGACCCGGCGGTCATCAGGACCGGGAAGGTCCACGGGGTGTCCTCGTAGAAGCCGGGCGGGAAGGCGAAGCCCTCGCGCTCGACGAACTCCCGGCGGCACGCCTTGTTCCAGGCCACCATCAGCAGGCGCAGCAAACCCGGCCGGTCCTCCAGGCGGAACGGGGTCGGGCCCTGTTCGGCGAGCTGGACGGAGACGACGTTGCGGACGGTCTCGCCCGTCCAGAACGTGCGCGCGTAGTCGTAGACCAGGACGTCCGGTTCGCCGGTCTCCTTCAGCCGGTCGGCGATCGCGAGGAGCGCGTGCGGGGTGAGGGTGTCGTCGCCGTCGAGGAAGACCAGGTAGTCGCCGGTCGCGTGCTTCATGCCGGCGTTGCGGGCGCCGCCCAGACCCTGGTTCTCGGGCAGGTGCACGGGGCGTACACGGGGGTCGCGGGCCGCGAACTCCTCGATGATCGCGCCCGATCCGTCGGGCGAGCGGTCGTCGACCGCGATCAGCTCCAGATCGGGGTACGACTGGGTCAGCACCGATGCCAGGCATTCGTGCAGATACGCCTGAACCTTGTACGCGGGGACGATGACACTGAACCTGGGCAAGGCACATCCATGGGGTCGGCGCGGACGACGGGGCCTTGCCCGGGAACGGCCGATGGAGTGACTTGGTTACGGTTTCGTACGTCATAAGGGGGACGCCGGGTGAACGCCGTCCCCCTTTCGGCTTGCCGCAGGGCTACTTGACCGCGCCCGCCATCACGCCCGACACGAACTGCCGTTGGAACGCGAAGAACACGGCCAGCGGGATCACCATGGAGATGAACGCGCCGGGTGCCAGGACGTCGATGTTGTTGCCGAACTGCCGTACCTGCTGCTGCAGTGCGACCGTCAGCGGCTGTGACTCGGAGTCCGAGAACACCAGCGCGACCAGCATGTCGTTCCACACCCACAGGAACTGGAAGATGCCGAGCGAGGCGATCGCCGGGGCGCCGAGCGGCAGTACGACGGTCAGGAACAGCCGGGTCTCGCCGGCGCCGTCCAGCCGTGCCGCCTCCAGGAGTTCGCGCGGGATCTCCGCGAAGAAGTTCCTGAGCAGGAAGATGGCGAACGGCAGTCCGAAGCCGACATGGAAGAGGACCACGCCGATGATGTCGCCGAAGATCCCGATCTTGCCGAAGAGGTCGGCGAGCGGGATCAGCGCGATCTGGACGGGGACCACGAGCAGCGCGACCACGACCAGGAACCACCAGTCGCGGCCCTTGAAGTCCATCCAGGCGAAGGCGTATCCGGCCATCGCGCCCAGGAGCACCACGAGGAGTGTGGCCGGGACCGTGATCCAGATGGTGTTGAAGAGGGAGTGGGTGATCGCGTCGTTCTCCAGGAGCGACTTGTAGCTCTTGGCGGTGAGCTGGCTCGGCGCGGTGAACACCTTCCACCAGCCCGAGGCGGCGATGTCGGTCGGCTCGCGGAACGACGAGACCAGCAGACCGAAGGTCGGCACCAGCCAGAACACGGCCACCAGGATCAGGAAGACGTGCAGCACCCCGCCGCCCGCGCCGCTCGCCACCCTGGCGGCGAGGGAGCGCTTGGCGCGCACGGTCGTGTCGAGGGTGGTCACCGCTGACGCTCCCTTCGCAGTCGCCGGATGTTGACCCACATCACCGGCAGGACGAGCAGCAGCAGGATCACGCCGATCGCACTGCCGACTCCCTCGTTGCCACCGCCGCCGAAGGACGACAGGAACAGTTGCAGCGCAAGGACGTTGGCGTCGTCCTGACTGGGCTGTGGGGCGATGATGTAGACCAGGTCGAAGATCTTCATCACGTTGATCATCAGCGTGATGAGGACGACGACGAGGACGGGGGAGAGCAGGGGGACGGTGACCCTTCGGAACACCTGCCACTCGTTCGCCCCGTCCACGCGGGCCGCTTCCAGCAGATTGCGGTCCACACCGGCAAGTCCCGCCGCGATCAGCACCATCGCGAAGCCCGCCCACATCCACACGTACGCCCCGATGATCGCCGGGGTGACCAGGGTCGGGCCGAGCCAGTCGATGCCGTCGTACGGCGCCGAGAAGTTCGAGGCGGGCAGGCGGAGTTGGGCTCCGTCGGCCTTCGCCGGGAGGGTGAAGGCGCCGTCCGCGCCGCTCTTGGCCGACGCGACCACCTTGCCGCCCTTCACGGCCTCCACCTTGACGCCCTTGAGCGCCTTCTCACCGGGGTCGACCTTGCCCTTCGTGCCCCCGCCGCCCAGCTTGAAGTCCAGCCAGACGGTGCCGGTGATGCCGGAGCCGGTCGCGGCCCTGGCGTTCTCCGGGTTGCCGGGGAGCTTGTTCGGCGCGATGCCGACCAGTGGGAGCAGGGCAGGGGTGCCCGCGTGCACGGTGCCGGTCGTGGTGAACGAGCCGCCGCCGGAGGGCTTGAGATCGCTCGCCGTCGCGTTCGGGCGGGCGCCCGGATAGACGGACGACGAGACGAAGGTGTCGTGGATGGACTTGGCGACCGCGTTGGCGGCCCCCAGATGGGGGTCCTGCTCGTAGACGAGCCGGAAGATGATCCCGGCGGCGAGCATCGAGATCGCCATCGGCATGAAGACGATCAGCTTGAACGCCGTTCCCCAGCGCACCCGTTCGGTCAGCACCGCGAAGATCAGACCCAGCGCGGTGACGATCGCGGGCGCCACCGCGACCCAGATCGCCGTGTTGCGTACGGCGGTCAGCGTCGCGTCGTTGGAGAAGATGTCGCCGTAGTTCTTCATCCCGACGAAGCCCGAGCCGTCGGCGTCGTAGAGGCTGCGCCAGATCGAGTACCCGATCGGGTAGACCACGAGCGCCCCGAGGAGCACGAACGCGGGCAGCAGGAACAGCACCGCCACCCACAATCGCGTCCCCGTGACGCTCTTGCCCGGTTCGGCGGGGGGCGCCGGCAGCGCGCCGGCGCCCCCCGCCGTGTTCGCCACAGATGTCATCGCCGGCCGTCAGCCCGTGCCGTACGCCTTGGCCGCGTCGGCCTCCAGCTTCTGCTGGGTGCCGGCGATGTCCTTCGGATTGCGCAGGAAGTCCTGCAGGTCCTTCCACTCGCCGACGCCCGCCGTGCCGCCGAAGGCCGCGGGGGCCTGGTCGGACATGTCGAAGCGGAAGCTGTCACCGGCCGCGAGCAGTTGCTGGGCGATCTGCTTGGTGATGGCGTCCTTGTACGACGACATGTCCATCTCCTTGTTCGGGGAGAGGATGCCGCCCTGCGCCGCCCAGATCTGGGCCGCGTCGGTGGAGGCCAGGAAGGTCAGCAGCGCCTGGGCGCCCTGGCCGCTCTTCAGCGCCACGGCGACGTCACCGCCGCTGACCACGGGGGCCTGCGAGCCGACCGCCGGGAACGGGAAGACCTTGGCGTCCGTGCCCAGCTTCGCCTTGGTGTCGCCGTTGATGTTGGCGGCCACGAAGTCGCCCTCGAAGACCATCGCGGCCGGGGTGGAGCCGGAGAAGGTCTGGGTGACCGACTTCGGGAACTCCGTGTTCAGCGCGCCCTTGGTACCGCCCGCGATCAGGTCGTTCTTGCCCCAGAGCTGGGCGAGGGTGGTGAGGGCGTCCTTGACGGAGGGGTCGGTCCACTTGATCTTGTGGGCGGCCAGCTCGTCGTACTTGTCGGGGCCGGCCTGGGAGAGATAGATGTTCTCGAACCAGTCGGTGAGGGTCCAGCCGTCCGCGCCGCCGATCGAGACGGCCGGGGAGCCGGCATCCGAGAGGGTCTGCGCGGTCTGCAGGAAGTCCTTCCAGGTCTTGGGCGCGGTCTTGATGCCGGCCGCGTCGAAGGCCTGGGTGTTGTACCAGACCAGGGACTTGTTGGCGGCCTTGGCGTAGACGCCGTACTGCTTGCCCTTCCAGGCGCCCAGGTCCACCCAGCCCTTGGAGAAGTTCTTGGTGAGCTGTGCCTGCGCGTCGGCGCCGAGCGGCTTGAGCCAGCCCTTGTCCGCGAACTGGTGGAGCACGCCGACCTGCGGGAGGAACGCGACGTCCGGCGGCTTGCCGCCCTGGATCTTGGTACCGAGGAAGGTGGAGGTGTTGTTGCCGGTCGGAACGAAGTTGATCTTGGCGCCGGTCCGCTTCTTGAACTCGTCCATCACCTTCATGAAGTTGGCCTGCTCGGCGCCGGTCCAGACGGCGGCGACCTCCAGCGTCTGGCCGTTGAGCTTGGGGAGTTTCAGTCCGCTGCTGCTGCTCTCCGAACTGCCTCCGCCGCCGCTCTTGTTGTCGTCGCTGCCGCCGCAGCCGCTCAACGCCAGTGCGAGTGCTCCCGCGAGGAGGGCGGCTGCCGTTCTGGCGGCCCTGGATGTCCGGTTCTTGCTGCTCGTGCTGCGCATCACTGCCCCGTTCTCCGTTCCTCGTCGAACGTCGAGCGCTGTCCCGTGCGGTCTGGTCTACGCCGACGGGTGTAGGGCGGCAAGACCGCGTCCCGTGTCAAGTAGAGGATCGTGACCCGGTCGTGACTAGGTGCGGCCTGAACTGACCAACCGGCACTACAGCAGTGACGGCACCTCAGACGCCGAGACCTCCCGCGCCGCCCTCTCCAGCGCACTCGCCAGCAGCGCCAGGTCCGTCGGCCCGTTCCCCAGTTCTCGTACCGGCCTGCGGGTCGGCGGGTCGCCCATGCGCTGCCAGTCGAGGGGGACGACGGTCGGGCGCAGGGTGGCCGTTCTCGGGATGCGGCCGGTGACTCGGCCGCCCTGGAACGGTGTGGTCCGACCATCCGCCCAGGTCAGACGTCCGCGGCCGGGGGAGGGTTCGTCGGGGCCGGAAGCGGCTGGTTCCAGGGTCACCCGCAAGGTCGCCCTGCGTGCCGGTTCCGTTTCCGCGGTACGGCCGCCCGGGCCCGCCGCGGCGACCAGATGGACGCCCAGGCGGGCGCCCTCCCTCGCCACCGCCTCCAGGGCCCGCACGACCGAGCCCGCCGCCGGGCGGCCAGGGGAACCGAGGGCGGGGGAGACCAGGGCGTCCAGGTCGTCCACGACCACGACGAGGCGGGGCAACGGCGGGGCGGACTCCGTCTGTTGACGTGATGCCGCCGGACGCAGCCGCATGGTCGAGCTGGGCGGGGTGTCCAGGTCGCCGGTGGCGGTCGTGCCGGGGGCCGGGGTTCCCCGTGTCTGGGTGCTCCGCTGGGACACCATCCGGCCCGTGAGCTCGCGGCCCGTGTGCCACTCGGCGAAGTCGCTGCGGCCCAGGAGCTCGGCACGCCGCTTCAGCTCGGCGCTCAGGGACTGGGCGAACTCCCGCATGCGGACGGGGTCGTTGGCGGTCAGGTGAGTCGTCACATGCGGGACGTCCGTACAGACGCGCAGACCGTCGCCATGGCCGCCGCCTGTGCTCACGCTGTCCCGGCCGTCCATCAGGACGATGCCGAGCCGGTCGGGGCGCTCGGCGGCGGCGAGCGAGGCGACCACGGCCCGCAGCAGCTCCGTACGGCCGCTGCCCGCCGGGCCCTCGATCAGCAGGTGCGGTCCGTCGGCCAGGAGGTCCGCGCAGACCGGGCCGCGGGGGCCGGCCCCGAGCACGGCCCACGCCCGCCCGCCGAGCGACTCCGCGTCGTCCGCTGCATCCGCCCAACGCGCCATCAGCGAGGCCGGGGTGGCCCGCGCCAGCCCCAACTCGTCCAGCAGACGGGCGGCCTGGGGGAGCGGCACGGACACGCGCGTGGGCCGCTCGGCCACCGCTCCGTCCAGCCGCAGCGGCGCGAGGGCCCGCGCGAACCGCTCGGCCCAGGGGAGGGAGACGGCGTCGACCGTGGCTACGGTGCCGGGGGCTATCAGGGCGGGGTGCGGGGGGTGGGGAGCGGAGACATCGGGATCGGTGGTGGGTGGGTGCCCCGGTGTCGACGCCGCATCGCCCGGACCGGAGGACCGGGGTGTGACAAGGCGGTCCACGGCCACTGCCGCTCCGGCGAGTCCTCCCGCCGGTCCGCCCGCCCCCGGCCCGGAGGCCCCGACACCGGCCCCGGACGGCGTGCCCGCCCCGCCCCGTGCCACCCGCATCAGCCGCAGCGCCGTCGCCACATCGCCGCTCAGCAGGGCGACCGCGCCGCACTCGCGGAACGCCGGAGCCACCTCGCAGGCCGCCTCGTACGTCTCCGACACCGGTGAGGCGGGCGACGCGGACGCCGTCTCGGCGAGGCAGACGACGTGGATACCGGCCTTCGGGCCGTCCAGTGCCAGCCGCGCCACGGCTTCCCGCACGGCCGCGCCCCCGGGGTCGCCGTCCACGACGACCACGGTGTACGGCCCCGCGAAGCCGGCCGCCTCGTCGGTGCCGTCGTCGTCGCGGGCCCAGGAGGGGCGTCGGACGGCTGCTCGGGCCTCACCCTGCCCGCGGGACGGAGGGGCCGGGATCGGTCCCGCCTCCGCCAACTGGTCCTCCAGACGCCGCAGGAGCTCGTCCGTGCGGGCCTTCGCCTGTTCGCGGTCGTAGGCGAGCAGGAGGCGGCAGTCCTGGCCGTGGGCCGGGCGGAGGTGGGGAAGCCAGCCGAGCCAGGACCACTCCGCCGTGCGCTCCGCCAGGGGGCGGGAGCGGTCCGCGCTGATCAGGACGAGCTCCAGGGCCTCCGGCGAGTGCAGCGCGGCCAGTTGGGCCACCACCGCGCGGGCCAGCCCGGAGAGGCGGGTGCGGGGGCCGGCGAGGCCCAGCGCACCGGCCTCGCGCAGATCCGCGGTCACCGGGACCGCCGGCAGCAGACCCGAGCCGTCGGGTGCCGTCCGGTCGGCCGTCCCGAGCCGCACGGTGAGCGCCTCCGGGTGTCCGGGGCCGCGCTCCCACAGCCGGGGGCCGGGTCCGAGCGCCGTCAGCAGCAGTGTCGCGGGGTCCGGCCAGATCTCCGGGAGCTGAGGGCCGGTGGCCGGTGCCGGGCCCGCGGCCGGGACGGGGGCGTCCTCGTGGCCGTACGCCTCACCCTCGTGCGCGGCCTGCTCCGCGCGTCCGCCGGCGAGCTTCCGTGCCCACGCGGAGAGTCCGCCTCGCTTGCGCACACCCTGGGGGATGTCCGTGCCCCGGAGAGGCGTGCCCTTGCGGCTTCCGGTACCGGAAGCGGCGTCGGTGTCCGGCATGTCCGTGGGGTCTGTGCTCCTGAGGGGTGTCCCCCCGCGTCGGCCGGCTCCGGAGGGCTCCTCGTCAGCGCCTGCACGCGTGCGGGTGCCGGACGGTTCGCCGTCCGGTGCCGGGTCATGGGCGGCGGTCGCGGCGGCAGAGGTGTTCCACGCGACCGCGCCGAACCGGCCCGCGTGCGTGTCCCCCGCTCCCGCTTCTCGGTGCTCGATGCGGGGCGCTCCGCCCTGGCCCGGCACGATCGGTGCCTCGGCGGAGCCGTGCCCCTGGGCCGTGCGTATCCCGCGCGACGGTGTTGCCGGGTCGCCGCCGTCGGCCACGCGCGCATGAGGTGGCGTTTCGCCGCTCGCCGGGGCGGGTGGACCGTCGGCTCGCGCGCCCCCGGTCTCGACGACCGCCCCCGCCTCGCCTCCGGAGGGCACCCGTACGCACCCCTCCCCGTCCGCCGCCGTGCGCACCCGCGCCCCGGGCCCTCCGGCCGGTGCCAGGCGCAGGGCCGACTCGCCGATCCTCAGCAGTGCCCCAGCGGCGAAGCGCACCGCGCGGGTGCCCACGCGGGTGCCGTCCAGCGTGGTGCCGTTCGTCGAGTCGAGGTCGGCGACCGAGACATGGCCGTCGGAGGCGACCGTGATCGCGCAGTGGAGGCGGGAGACGTCCGGGTCGTCGAGGGGGACGTCGGCGTCGGCGGAGCGGCCGATGCGGATCTCGCCGCCGTGCAGCAGATGGACCCCGCCCGCGTCCGGGCCTGCCACGACGTGGAGTTGGGTCGGTGCGTCGTCCAACTCGGGATGGGGTTCGGGCTCCGCGGGGGCGCCCAGGGACAGCACCGCGCCGTCGATCAGCGGGGGCTCGCCGAGGGTGCTGCGCTGGTCGTCCAGCCGCTCCGCGCCCGCGTACAGCACCACCGAGCCGCTTCCGGAGGCGGAGCCGCCCTCGCCGGAGACCGCCGAGGCCAGTGCCGACGCCACCGCGGCCAGGGCCGTGCCCGCGGGGGCCGTGACCAGCATGTCGCAGCTCGCGGTGCGGCCCCGCGCCCTCTCGGGCGGGCCCAGCGGGTCTACGACGGTCAGCCGGATCTGCATCGCCGTCAGCGATCCCTTCTGCGCGGGCGGCGCGGAACCCCCCACCCCACACGAGCATTGCGGCCAGTACGGAAAGCATCCTCGCACCTGCCACTGACAACACACCCCCGCCCCCGTCCCAAGTGATCTTGATTGGTCAGCTCTGCCCCCAAAAGTGCCTGACCAGTAGCGCGCGGGTGATCACTTGAGATCGGTCACGTCCGCGCCCGGGCAACCGGCCGACCGGAGCAAGCGTCTTTCCTTCGAACAAGGATGGGGAGCGGAACGTAAGAGGCACAGAAAGACACAGACGCAGAGGGCACGGAAGGCGGACAGGATGCCGCCCGGGGTGGCGGCACTACAGTGGACCGGAACACAGGCAAGCAAGCAGGGAGCGCATGACGTGCGGCCGGTAGGCAGCAAGTACCTGCTCGAGGAGCCGCTCGGACGCGGCGCCACGGGCACCGTCTGGCGAGCCCGCCAGCGAGAGACCGCGGGGGCCGAGGCCGCCGTGCCCGGTCAGCCCGGCGAGACCGTCGCGATCAAGGTTCTCAAGGAAGAACTCGCGAGCGACGCCGACATCGTGATGCGGTTCCTCAGAGAGCGTTCCGTCCTGCTGCGCCTGACCCACCCGAACATCGTCCGGGTCCGGGACCTGGTCGTGGAGGGCGATCTGCTGGCCCTGGTCATGGACCTCGTCGAGGGCCCCGACCTGCACCGCTACCTGCGCGAGAACGGCCCCTTCAGCCCCGTCGGCGCGGCCCTGCTCACCGCCCAGATCGCCGACGCGCTCGCCGCCAGCCACGCCGACGGCGTCGTCCACCGCGACCTGAAGCCGGCCAACGTCCTGCTCGCGCAGTACGGCGGCCAGATGCACCCGATGCTCACCGACTTCGGCATCGCCCGACTGGCCGACTCCCCGGGCCTGACCCGCACCCACGAGTTCGTCGGCACGCCCGCGTACGTCGCGCCGGAGTCGGCCGAGGGCCGCCCGCAGACCTCCGCCGTCGACGTCTACGGCGCCGGCATCCTGATGTACGAGCTGGTCACCGGCCGCCCCCCGTTCGGCGGCGGATCGGCCCTGGAAGTCCTCCACCAGCACCTCAGCGCCGAGCCGCGCCGCCCCTCCACCGTCCCGGACCCGCTCTGGACGGTCATCGAGCGCTGTCTGCGCAAGAACCCGGACGAACGCCCCAGCGCCGAGAACCTCGCGCGCGGGCTGCGCGTCGTCGCCGAGGGCATCGGTGTGCACGCGAACTCCGCGCAGATCGCCGCGGCGGAGGCGGTCGGCGCCCTGCTCGCGCCCGACCTGGCACCGGCCGCCGTCCCCGGCTCCGCCGACCCCACCCAGGTCCTGCCGCACAGCTCCGGCATGGGCTACGACCCCGGCGCCGCCACGAACGTCCTGCCGACCACCGGCCGACCGGGCCCCGTCGGCGCCGCCGACCCCACCGCCGTACTCCCGAACACCGGGGCGGCCGACCCCACCGCGGTCATGCCGCCGATGCCCCAGGGGCAGCCGGGACAGCAGGGGCAGCAGCCCGAGCAGCCGCACCCCTGGCAGAACCAGCTGCGCGCCGCCCGCGACCGCAACGAGCAGACACAGGTCCAGTACCTCGACCCGAACGAGGACCCGCTGCGCCGGCGCCCCCAGCGCCAGGTGGCCCGCCCGCAGCAGCAGCCGCAGCGCCCCCAGCAGCAGCGGCCGCCGCAACGGCCCCCGCAGGGCGGACAGCAGGGTTACGGCTATCCGCAGCAGCAACAGCCGCAGCAGTACGCGCCGCCGCAGCACCAGCAGCCCCAGCGGTACGCGCCCCCGCCGGAGCAGCAGCGGCCCGCGCGTGAGCCCCGTCAGCCACGGCAGCCCAGCCCCAACCGGATGAAGATCCCCGGGCTCGGCTGTCTCAAGGGCTGCCTTTTCATGATCGTCATCCTGTTCGTCGCGGGCTGGCTCGTCTGGGAGCTGACCCCGTTGCAGGACTGGATCGGCACCGGCAGGGGCTACTTCTCCGAGCTCAAGCACTGGTACGACAACGTGAGCGGGTGGATCGGCGACCTGAGCAGCTCGTCCGGTGGCGGCAACGGCAACTGATCGCTCCGACCGCTGGTTTGGGGATTTGTCGACATCTGGCGGGTGATTTCCGTCTCCGCAGTGAAGGTTGGCTCCTCGGACGCGTACTTTTATCGGCAACACGCGTCGGTAGGAGCAGTCTTGGGACGGAAGATCGGCAGCCGGTACACCGCGAACCAGATCCTGGGGCGGGGCAGCGCCGGCACGGTGTGGCTGGGCGAGGGGCCGCAGGGGCCCGTCGCCATCAAGCTGCTGCGCGAGGATCTCGCGTCCGACCAGGAGCTCGTCGGACGCTTCGTGCAGGAGCGCACGGCGCTGCTCGGTCTGGAGCACCCGAACGTCGTCTCGGTCCGCGACCTCGTCGTGGACGGCAACGACCTCGCCCTGGTCATGGACCTGGTCCGCGGCACCGACCTGCGCACCCGCCTGGACCGCGACCGGAGGCTCGCCCCGGAGGCGGCGGTCGCGATAGTCGCCGACGTCGCGGACGGGCTGGCGGCCGCGCATGCCGCCGGGGTCGTGCACCGGGACGTCAAGCCGGAGAACGTGCTCCTCGACATGCAGGGCCCCCTCGGCCCCGGCGGCTCCCATCCGGCCCTCCTCACCGACTTCGGCGTGGCGAAGCTGATCGACACGCCCCGCCGCACCCGCGCCACGAAGATCATCGGCACGCCGGACTATCTGGCCCCGGAGATCGTGGAGGGTCTGCCCCCGAGGGCGGCCGTCGACATCTACGCGCTCACGACCGTCCTGTACGAGCTCCTGGCGGGCTTCACCCCGTTCGGCGGCGGCCACCCGGGCGCGGTCCTGCGCCGCCACGTCACGGAGACGGTGGCCCCGCTCCCCGGCATCCCCGACGAGCTCTGGCAACTGATCGTCCAGTGCCTGGCCAAGGCCCCCGCTTCCCGGCTGCGGGCGTCCGAGCTGGGTGTACGGCTCCGGGAGCTGTTGCCGCTGCTCGCGGGCATGCCGCCGCTGGACGTGGACGAGCCCGACGTGGAGCCGGAGGAGGAGGCCGAGGAGGCGTCCGGCGAGGGCTCGGCGTCGGTGGGGGAGCCGGTGCGGCGGCGGGGGGCGGTGCCGCTGGTGCCGGGCGCCAAGCCGGCCGACTCCAACCGCGACACGCATACGTCGATGAGGGTGCCGGCGCCCGACGAGCTGGCCGGGGGTGCGCGGGGGACGGCCCGTGTGCCGCGGGCCGCGGGGGCGCCGAGGCCGGGTTCCGCCCGGCACCGGGCCGTGACCCGGCGCCGCAGGATCGCACTGGGCGTGGGGGCGCTGGTGCTGGCGGCGGCGGTGGGGGTGGGTACGTGGCTGGCGACGTCGGGGGACGACGCGGGGGCGACACCGCAGGACACCAAGCACTCGGCACCCGCGTCGCCGTGAGGGCGCGGGCGTGAGCGCCGGGTTCTCCTCGCCCCCGCCGCCCCTCCCCGTCCCTTCCCCAGGGGCTTCGCCCCTTCGCCCCCGCCAGGGGCTCCGCCCCTTCGCCCCCGCCAGGGGCTCCGCCTCTGGACCCTGGCGGGGACTCCGTCCCCTGCACCCCGCTTCGGGGACTGCGTTCCCCAGACCCTGGCGGGGACTGTGTTTCCTGCACCCTGGCGGGGACTGCGTCCCCTGCACCCCGGCGCGGTGCTGCGTCTTTTGGACCCCATCAGGGGCTCCGCCCTTGGACCTCGGTGGGAATTGCGTCCCTTGGACCTCGGCGGGGACTGCGTCCCCTGCACCCCGCTCCGGGGACTGCGTCTCCTTGATCCTGGCGGGGACTGCGTCCCCCGGACCCCGCTTCGGGGACTGCGTTCCCCAGACCCTGGCGGGGACTGTGTTTCCTGCACCCCGGCGCGGTGCTGCGTCTTTTGGACCCCATCAGGGGCTCCGCCCTTGGACCTCGGCGGGAATTGCGTCCCTTGGACCTCGGCGGGGACGGCGTCCCCTTGATCCTGGCGGGGACTGCGTTCTTGACCCTGGCGGGGACTGCGTCCCCCGGACCCCGCTTCGGGGGCCGGCCCCCGGACCCCCGCTCCTCAAACGCCGGAGGGGCTGAAATCCTCTGGCGCCGGAGGGGCTGAAACCCCTTGGCGCCGGAGGGGCTGAAATCCTCTGAGGCCGGAGAGGCTGATTGGTCCCGGTCGGTGTCCGTCCGGCGTTTGAGGACGAGGCCGTTCAGGCCGAAAGCGGGGGTCCGGGGGCGGCAGCCCCAGGGAGACGGGACCTGAAAGCCCCGGTCACAGGTCAGACAAGGCGCACGGCGAACGTCGGTTGCCACAGCCGTTAGGCTGGAGGCGTGGCAGTCGTCGATGTATCCGAAGAGCTCAAGTCCCTCTCCTCGACCATGGAGTCGATCGAGGCCGTTCTGGACCTCGACCAGCTGAGGGCAGACATCGCCGTGCTCGAGGAGCAGGCGGCCGCGCCGTCCCTGTGGGACAACCCGGACGAGGCGCAGAAGATCACCAGCAAGCTGAGCCACCTGCAGGCCGAGGTCAGGAAGGCCGAGGCACTGCGCGGGCGGATCGACGATCTCGCCGTGCTCTTCGAGATGGCCGAGGAGGAGGACGACCCGGACACCCGCGCCGAGGCCGAGTCCGAGCTCGCCGCCGTCAGGAAGGCGCTGGACGAGATGGAGGTCCGGACGCTGCTGAGCGGTGAGTACGACGCCCGTGAGGCGCTCGTCAACATCCGCGCCGAGGCCGGTGGCGTCGACGCCGCCGACTTCGCCGAGAAGCTGCAGCGCATGTACCTGCGCTGGGCCGAGGGCAAGGGCTACAAGACCGAGATCTACGAGACGTCGTACGCGGAAGAGGCCGGCATCAAGTCGACCACCTTCGCCGTGCAGGTGCCGTACGCCTACGGGACCCTCTCCGTCGAGCAGGGCACGCACCGGCTCGTCCGTATCTCGCCCTTCGACAACCAGGGCCGCCGCCAGACCTCCTTCGCCGGCGTCGAGGTGCTGCCCGTGGTCGAGCAGACCGACCACATCGAGATCGACGAGTCCGAACTGCGCGTGGACGTGTACCGGTCCTCCGGTCCCGGCGGCCAGGGCGTGAACACCACGGACTCCGCGGTGCGCCTCACCCACCTCCCCACCGGCATCGTCGTCTCCTGTCAGAACGAGCGGTCGCAGATCCAGAACAAGGCCACCGCGATGAACGTCCTCCAGGCCAAGCTGCTCGAGCGGCGCCGCCAGGAGGAGCAGGAGAAGATGAACGCCCTCAAGGGCGACGGCGGCAACTCCTGGGGCAACCAGATGCGGTCGTACGTGCTGCACCCGTACCAGATGGTCAAGGACCTGCGCACCGAGTTCGAGGTCGGCAACCCGGAGGCCGTGTTCAACGGCGAGATCGACGGGTTCCTCGAGGCCGGAATTCGCTGGCGCAAGCAGCAGGAGAAGTAGCAGGAGAAGTAGCAGCCGGGAAGCAGTCGCGAGGCCGCCGACCGGAGTTACTTTGTCGACTTGGTAACTGCCGCCCCCTGGGCGGCAGTTCGCGTATGCCTGGGTTTTACATCACACTCACAGGTTCCAACTCGATGTAAACGAGACGCAAGTGGACATTGCGCACGCAATGGCCTTGACGTTGCTTTGAAAAATGGGAAGGGTAAAGCGTGGCATGCGTATCTCTGGGGCGCATGTGAACCGGGGGACTTTGCAGCGCAGCCGCCTCCGTCGATCACTGCCCCCGAGCGCCGCCTCAATGACGAGAGCTACTGGGGGTAGCAACCAGATGACCAAGAAGACGCGGATCCGGATCGCGCGGATCGCCGCGGGTGCCGTGATCGCCGCGGGCGCCTCGCTGACCGCCGCCGGTGCCGCTTCCGCCCTCGACATCGGCGTGAGCGTGGACGAGAGCGGTGTGGGCGTCAACGTCGACACCGGCCTCGGCGACGACCCGACGGACCCGCCCACCGGCATCCCGACGGACCCGACCGACCCGCCCACCCTTCCGACGGACCCGCCGACCGTTCCCACGGACCCGCCGACCGTCCCGACGGACCCGCCGACCACGCAGGACCCGACCGAGCCCACCCAGGAGCCGACGGAGCCCACCGAGGACCCGACCGACCCGGGCAACGGGAACGGAAACGGCAACGGGAACGGCAACGGCAACGGGAACAGCGGCGGGGGCAACAGCAACACCGACCCCGACGGCGGTTCCAACACCTCCGCGCAGGAGGAGGGCTCCTCGGCCCTCACCGACACCGGCTCCAACACCTCGGCCCAGGGCGGTGCGCAGCTCGCCGAGACCGGTGCCGGCCAGACCGCGTTCCTGGTGATCGGCGCGGCCACGATGATCGCCGGTGGCGTCGGCTTCCGCCTGCTGCCGCGCCTCATGGGCGGCCGTGGCGGTGCGGCCGCCTGACGGTAGCCGACCGTAGCCGTCCGCGCGCACCGTGTGCGCGACGACGTACGACGAAGGGCCCGGAGCGGATGTCGCTCCGGGCCCTTCGGGCGTCTGTACGAGGCGCTGTGCCTGCTTACGCGGTCTGGGCCTGCCTCACGCGGTCTGGTGCGCCAGGAGCGCCACCGCGGCGATGAACACCGCGAGGAGGGCGATCAGCGCCATGGGGTTCAGCCCCGCGAAGAAGTTCTCCTGCTGCAGCCGCTCGCGGTTCGCACGGCACACGGGGCACCGGCCCTCGCTCACGGGCGCCGCGCAGTTTGCGCACACCAGCCGGTCGTACGTCATGCGCTCGCCCTCCTTGACCTACGGTTTCATCTGGAGAACGTTCGGAGGTCGGCGAACGTTCCCCTCACTACTGTGCCAGGTTCCTCCGGAGGTCGCGCGGTTCGCTCCGAAGGGAGTGCGTGGGCTTCGTCTCGCGGCCGCGGGGCGGTGGGCGCCGGTCGCGCCCCGCGGCGGAGCCGCCAATGTCACAGCCTCGCGTCCCTTAGGCGTACACAAAAGGTATATCGAGTGCGCAACCTATTCCCGCGCCTGCGGTTGCACGTCTGACTCGCGTATGGTCACGCTCATCTACCCCCGGCTACCCGTGGTGCATCCGTGATCCGATTCGACAACGTCTCCAAGGTCTACCCCAAGCAGACCCGCCCCGCACTCAGGGATGTCTCCCTGGAAGTGGAGAAGGGCGAGTTCGTGTTCCTCGTGGGGTCCTCCGGCTCCGGAAAGTCCACCTTCCTGCGGCTGATCCTCCGCGAGGAGCGGTGCAGCCACGGTCAGGTGCACGTCCTGGGCAAGGACCTCGCACGCCTCTCCAACTGGAAGGTGCCGCAGATGCGGCGCCAGTTGGGGACGGTGTTCCAGGACTTCCGGCTGCTGCCGAACAAGACGGTCGCCGAGAACGTGGCCTTCGCACAGGAGGTCATCGGCAAGTCGAAGGGCGAGATCCGCAAGTCCGTTCCCCAGGTGCTCGACCTCGTCGGGCTGGGTGGGAAGGAGGACCGGATGCCCGGTGAGCTCTCGGGTGGTGAGCAGCAGCGTGTGGCCATCGCGCGCGCGTTCGTCAACCGGCCCAAGCTGCTCATCGCCGACGAGCCCACCGGCAACCTCGACCCGCAGACCTCGGTCGGCATCATGAAGCTGCTCGACCGGATCAACCGCACCGGTACGACGGTGGTCATGGCCACGCACGACCAGAACATCGTGGACCAGATGCGCAAGCGCGTCATCGAGCTGGAGAAGGGCCGCCTCGTCCGCGACCAGGCCCGTGGCGTCTACGGCTACCAGCACTGACGCACCTGACGACGACCGTCCACGGAAAGGCCTGAACCCCACGCCATGCGCGCCCAGTTCGTACTGTCGGAGATCGGTGTCGGTCTCCGCCGCAACCTGACGATGACGTTCGCCGTCATCGTCTCCGTCGCCTTGTCGCTCGCCCTGTTCGGCGGGTCGCTCCTGATGAGCGACCAGGTCACCACGATGAAGGGCTACTGGTACGACAAGGTCAACGTCTCGATCTTCCTCTGCAACAAGAGCGACGCCGAGTCGGATCCCAACTGCGCCAAGGGCGCGGTGACCGACGACCAGAAGAAGTCGATCCTCGCCGACCTGCAGAAGATGGACGTCGTCGAGAAGGTCACGTACGAGTCCCAGGACGAGGCGTACAAGCACTACAAGCAGCAGTTCGGCGACTCCCCGCTGGCCAGCTCCCTCACGCCGGACCAGATGCAGGAGTCGTACCGGATCAAGCTGAAGAACCCGCAGAAGTACCAGGTCATCGCCACGGCGTTCGACGGCCGTGACGGGGTGCAGTCCGTGCAGGACCAGAAGGGGATTCTGGACAACCTCTTCGGGCTGCTCAACGGCATGAACTGGGCCGCGCGGGCGGTGATGGCGCTGATGCTCGTCGTGGCGTTGATGCTGATCGTCAACACCGTGCGCGTCTCCGCCTTCAGCCGACGGCGTGAGACCGGGATCATGCGGCTGGTCGGGGCCTCCGGCTTCTACATCCAGGCGCCGTTCATCGCCGAGGCCGCCGTCGCCGGGCTCATCGGCGGGACGGTCGCGTGCGGGTTCCTGGTGATCGCGCGGTACTTCATCATCGACCACGGCCTGGCGCTGTCGCAGAAGCTGAACCTCATCAACTTCATCGGCTGGGACGCCGTCCTCACGAAGCTTCCGCTCATCCTCGCCACGAGTCTCCTGATGCCTGCGCTTGCCGCGTTCTTCGCGCTGCGCAAGTACCTGAAGGTGTGACGCATGCCAAGAGGGCCGTACGGTCAACCGACCGTGCGGCCCTTCGGCTTGTCCTAGACTCACCGGCATGTCAGGTCGCGACCTGTTCTGTCAGCCCCGCCGCTTCGGCCGCGGGGCCGCCCTGACATTGGTGTTCGCGAGTGTGCTCGTCGCCGGTGCGGCGACCAGCTCCTTTCCCGACCTCGACCGGAAGTCTGCGGCGGGACAGGCCCGTTCGGCGGTTCCGGCCGGGCATCACGACGGCAAGGCGGCTGTGGCCGAGGCGGCCGAGGAGGCGCTGGCCGACGGCAAGTCGCCCATGGAGGCCGCCGAGCGGGCCGTCAGCCGGAGCGGGGACCGGTGGGGTGCCGTCTACTCGCAGGGCGAGTACCAGGAGTTCCAGGAGGCCCTCGACGGCGAGTACACCGGCGTCGGGCTGTGGGCGCGGCGCGAGCGGGACGGGCGGATCGAGGTGACCAAGGTGGCCTCCGGGTCGCCCGCGGCCGCCGCCGGGATCCGCAAGGGCGACCGGCTGCGCAGCGTCGACGGCGCGGACGTCGACGGGCAGCCCGTCACCGAGGTCGTCTCCTTACTGCGCGGCGACGCGACCGACGCCCCCGCCGGTACGGCGGTGCGGCTCGGGTTGCAGCGCGGCACACGCGCGTGGACCGAGACCTTGCGGCGCGCCCGGCTGTCCACCGACTCGGTCACCGTTCGGAAACTCGCCGACGGCATCACGGTCATCAAGATCGCCGCGTTCACCAAGGGCTCCGGCGACCTCGTGCGCACCGCGGTCCGCCAGGCCGCGGCCGGCGCCGGCGTCATCCTCGACCTGCGCGGCAACTCCGGCGGCCTGGTCACCGAGGCCGTCACCACCGCTTCCGCCTTCCTCGACGGCGGGCTCGTCGCCACGTACGACGTCAACGGCGAACAGCAGGCCCTGCACGCGGACGCCGGCGGCGACACGACCAGACCCCTGGTCACGCTCGTCGACGGCGGCACGATGAGCGCGGCCGAGTTGTTGACCGGAGCCTTGCAGGACCGTGGGCGTGCGGTCGTGGTGGGCTCCCGGACCTTCGGCAAGGGGTCGGTTCAGATGCCCAGCCGGCTGCCTGGCGGGTCGGTCGCCGAGTTGACCGTCGGGCACTACAGGACTCCGTCGGGGCGCAGCGTGGACGGGCGGGGGATCACTCCTGACCTGGATGTGGATCAGGCCGACTCGCAGGCGGCGGTCCAGAGGGCGGAGACCGTGCTCAGTGGTTTGGGAGACGCCGACTGAGTCGCCAGGAGCGGCCGTCACACGGCTGCGGTCCGTCGTGGCTTGTCGCGCCCACGCGGCGGAGCCGAAAATCCATACGCCCCGCGCCCCTGAGGGGGTTCTCCCCACCGTTGGTTTAAGGGCTGGCCCCCGCCCCCCTCCGTAGTGCGAAAATGGACGGCACTATGAGCAAGGGAATGTACGTACCCAAGGAGTCCCAGCCCAAGCAGGGCGGGGCGTCGGCTGCCAAGGCCAAGGACGGCGAGAAGGGCGGCAAGCGCAAGATCGTCGCGCAGAACAAGAAGGCCCGGCACGACTACGCGATCATCGACACCTATGAGGCCGGGCTCGTCCTCACCGGCACCGAGGTGAAGTCGCTGCGCCAGGGTCGCGCCTCGCTGGTCGACGGCTTCGTCCAGGTCGACGGGGGCGAGGCGTGGCTGCACAACGCCCACATCCCCGAGTACGCCCAGGGCACCTGGACCAACCACTCCGCGCGCCGCAAGCGCAAGCTGCTGCTGCACCGCGAGGAGATCGACAAGCTGTCCGTCAAGGCGGACGAGACGGGTCACACGATCGTGCCGCTCGCCCTGTACTTCAAGGACGGCCGTGCGAAGGCCGAGATCGCGCTCGCACGAGGCAAGAAGGAGTACGACAAGCGGCAGACCCTGCGCGAGCAGCAGGACCGGCGGGAGTCGGACCGGGCGATCGCGGCGGCGAAGCGCAGGCAGCGGGGGGCCTGACCGGCTGGGAATACGGTGGCATCGGCGTGTGTTGGTCACGTAGGATGGCACTGCACCTCACAGCGGGTGCGAGCCCCCTCAAGGGGGTTGAAAACACAACATGGGGATGATCGGTTTCGACAGCGGCTGTCGAAGCAGGGGAAGCGTGTCGAGGAAGCGGCCATGATCTCGTAAACCACAGGCCGAAACCAATAATCGCCAATTCCAAGAGCGATTCTCCCGAGCTTTTCGCTCTCGCTGCCTGATCAGGTAGTGATCGAATAGCTCCTTAATGGGAGTGTCAGCCCGGGGGTGTTCCCGACCCGGATCCTGGCATCAGCTAGGGGACTAAACCTCTATCCCGGTCACGGGGTGACGAGGGAAATCAAACAGTGACTGGGCCCGTCGGCGACTTGTTCGCGTGATCGCCGGGGCCGAGAAAATCACAGCGAACTGCGCACGGAGAAGCCCTGATTCCGCACCGTTGGACGCGGGTTCGATTCCCGCCATCTCCACCGACCCCTCCGGGGGTTACCCCATGTGGGCAAAGGCCCCGTCGCTTCCGAGCGGCGGGGTCTCTGTCATTCGTCAGAGGAAGCGCCAGAGGAAAACCGCAGGAAGAACGGCTCATGACCTACGACGCGACAGAGCCGCGCCCCGTCCTGGTCCGAGCCCAGGACGGCCCGCCGCCCCTGGACGACACCCTGCCCCTGGACGATCCGTCGCTGAAGCTCCCCGCGGCCCTCGCCGACCGACTGCGCGCCTGGAAGGACTCCCGCCCTCCCGGCGGCTTCACCAGCCGGCCGGCCCTGCGCAAGCACGTCCGCCAGGGCCGGGAGGCGGCCCAGTCTCTCGCCAAGCACCTGGGTCCGGCGTGGGTGGTGCGGTACTGGGACGAGCAGCACGGCTCCGCCAAGTACGTCTGCTGGGGCTGCGACCGCCTGGACTGGAGCGCGGACGCCCACGGCACGCCGCCGCACCCCCTCGACATCATGGTGAGGGGTCAGTACCGCTGGCACCCGCTCCGCGCCGAGGGCTTCGGCAACTTCGCCCCGGACGACCCCTCGGTGGCCCTGGACCTCTCCGACGCCCTCGTGCAGGACTTGTCCACCTGGGCACGGAACATCGACGCGGTCATGGACACCTGGCTGACGGACCGGGACGACGCGCGCCAGAGGGCCGCATACGAACACCTGGAAGCCGAAGGCACCGAGCTCACCGCACGCGTCGCCGCCGAACTCGGCCCTGGTCGGTCCGTGCGATACGGCGGAGTCTGGTAGCGCCGACGGCAAGATTCACTCTTCCGGGGCGCCTTCTGCGCATTGCGGGACAGGTGGGGCATGGAGGCGGTTAGTTTGGCGCCGTGACGTGCCCCACGGGTGCGTCCTCCCTTCACTCCGGGCCCCTCCTTGTCGGGGCCCGGCCCGACGAGAGCGGTCCCGGGGCCTTGGAAGGCCGCCTCACGTCGAAGGGAGGACGTCCCCGCATGGGCTGTCGCGAGGAGCGGAAGCCGACTCTCGTCATGCGGCTGATCCGGCTTTTGCCGGAGCAGGCGGCGAAGCGCGCGAGGAGGTGGTTGCTCTGGTGGCTCGGCAGGTAGCCGGATATCCCCACAAGGCCTGGGGACATCCGACAGGCTCCTGATGAGCCGGGCCCTCGGTTCGGAGTAACCAGCTCCGGAGCGGGGGCCCACCCTTGCCTCCAGTACAGCACAACGACCCTCCACGCCACACCACGAACTCCCGCTCGCCCCATCACCCCACCGTGCGGGGCACCGTGCTCGCCCGCTCCGTCATCCTCGGAGCCAGCAGCGTCGACTCCGGTACGGCACCCCCGCCCAGCTTCTTCATCAGCAACTGCACCGCCCGCTCGCCCACCTCGGCGGAGGGGAGGGCGACGGACGTGACCGGGACGCGGATCGACTCTGCCAGTTCGTCCGGGCAGATCGCGGTGACCGACAAGTCGGTCGGCACGCGTAGGCCCAACTGCTCGAAGGCGTCTATCAGGGGCTCCAGGACGGGCTCGTTGTGGACCACCACCCCCGTCAACGCCGGTTGTTCGCGCAGGAGTTGTTCGGCGACCAGACGTGCCGCCGCCGGGGACGCCTCGCAGGGGTGGACCGAGGACGACAGGCCGCTGCGGTCGGCCGCGGCCGTGAAGCCCTGAACGACCCGCTGGGCGAAGGCCGTTCCGCGGACGTACACCTCCGGCGGTGAGCCGACCAGCGCCACCACCCGATGCCCCAGCCGCGCCAGATGCTCCACGCACGCCTCGCCCGCCGCCTTGAAGTCGAGGTCGATGCAGGTCAGGCCCTCGGGATCGGCCGGGAAGCCGATCATCACCGACGCCCGGTCCAGCGAGCGCAGCAACGGCAGCCGGGGATCGTGGAGTTGGACGTCCATCACGATCAGCGCGTCGACGAGTGCCGTGTCGGCGACCCTGCGCAGCCCGTCCTCGCCCTCCTCCTGGGTCAGGAGCAGCACGTCATGGTCGTACCGCCGGGCCGTCGTCACCACCGACACCGCGAACTGCATCACCACCGGGACGTGGATGCCGGCCCGTAAGGGGATGACCAGGGCCAGGACGTTCGAGCGGCTGCTCGCGAGGGCTCGGGCGCCCGCGTGGGGGCGGTACCCCAGCTCACGTGCGGCCGCCTCGACCCGCTGCCGTGTCTCCTCCGAGATGGGGCGCTTGCCGCTGAGCGCGTACGAGACGGTGCTCGGTGACACCCCGGCCCGTCGCGCCACATCGGTGATCTTCACCATCAGCCCAACTCCACCGTGAGGAATCCGGTCCCGGCCGGCGCCCGCCCGACCCGCTCCCCGGCCGCCAGCGCCCACGGCGCCACCGGGTCACCGCACGACGCCCGCAGCGTGTCCCCTTCCCGTACGACCGTGAAGGTGACGTCCCCGACCACCACCGTCACCTGCGCTCCCCGCTCCAGGCCGTACGCCCGCAGCGTCACCCCGTCGGCGAAGTCGTAGTCGGGCCGGTCGTCCACCGCGCCCACCGGGATCACCGCACCGGGCCTGACCAGCAGCGGCAGGCTGGAGAAGCCATGGCGCTCGCGCACCCAGCGCGGCCCGGTCACCGTCTGCCCGCTCGTGAAGTGGGTCCACGTCCCCTCGGGCACGTAGTACGAGACGTCCCCCTCGTCGCTGAACACCGGCGCCACCAACAGGTCCGGCCCCAGCATGTACTGCCGTTCC
The DNA here is from genome assembly GCF_053596855.1 of Streptomyces sp. NPDC001617. Classification (NCBI taxonomy): domain Bacteria; kingdom Bacillati; phylum Actinomycetota; class Actinomycetes; order Kitasatosporales; family Streptomycetaceae; genus Streptomyces; species Streptomyces sp. NPDC001617. The sequence continues at coordinate 87,455 of NZ_JBSFHA010000015.1, read as the reverse complement.
AGATGCGCACACCCGGGGTCGTCCGGGAACTCCAGCACCATCGCCCGCATCATCGGCACACCCTCGGCGTGGGCGGTGCGTGCCGCCTCGTAGAGGTAGGGCATGAGGCGGAGCTTCAGACGCGTGAACTCCCGCAGCACGTCCACCGATTCCTCGTCGAACAGCCACGGGACCCGGTAGGAGGAGCTTCCGTGCAGCCGACTGTGGGAGGAGAGGAGCCCGAAGGCCAGCCATCGCTTGAAGAGTGCGGGTGTCGGCGTCCCCTCGAAGCCGCCTATGTCGTGGCTCCAGTAGCCGAAGCCGGACAGGCCCAGTGAGAGACCGCCCCGCAACGACTCCGCCATCGACTCGTACGTCGCCTCGCAGTCCCCGCCCCAGTGCACCGGGAAGCGCTGGCTGCCCACCGTCGCCGACCGGCCGAAGACCACCGCCTCGCCCTCGCCGCGGTGTTTGCGCAGGACGTCGAAGACCGTGCGGTTGTAGAGGTACGTGTAGTAGTTGTGCATCCGCTCCGGATCGGAGCCGTCGGACCAGGCCACGTCGAGCGGGACCCGCTCGCCGAAGTCGGTCTTGAAGCAGTCGACGCCCTGGGCGAGCAGTGCCTCCAGCTTGGCGGCGTACCAGTCGCGGGCGGCGGGGCTGGTGAAGTCGACCAGGGCCATGCCGGGTTGCCACATGTCCCACTGCCAGACGCTGCCGTCGGGGCGTTTCAGCAGATGGCCGAGTGCCTTGCCCTCCGCGAAGAGCGGGGAGCGCTGGGCGATGTACGGGTTGATCCAGACGCTGATGTGCAGGTCGCGGGCGTGGAGGCGGGCCAGCATGCCCTCCGGGTCCGGGAAGACCCGCGGGTCCCACTGGAAGTCGCACCAGTTGAACTCCCGCATCCAGAAGCAGTCGAAGTGGAAGACGGAGAGCGGGAGTTCGCGCTCCCGCATGCCCTCGATGAAGGACGTCACCGTCTTCTCGTCGTAGGAGGTGGTGAACGAGGTCGACAGCCACAGCCCGAACGACCACGCCGGCGGCAGTGCCGGACGGCCCGTCAGGGCCGTGTACTTGCGGAGGATCTCCTTCGGGGTCGGTCCGTAGATGACGTAGTACGTCAACTCCTGGGTCTCCGCGCTGAACTGGACCCTCGACACCGCCTCCGAGCCGACCTCGAAGGACACCTTGCCCGGGTGGTCGACGAAGACGCCGTAGCCCGCGTCGGTGAGGTAGAACGGCACGTTCTTGTAGGCCTGTTCGGTGGCCGTGCCGCCGTCGGCGTTCCAGATGTCGACGACCTGGCCGTTCTTGACGAGCGGGCCGAAGCGTTCGCCGAGGCCGTAGACGGAGGTGCCGACGCCCAGGTTGAGCTGCTCGCGCAGGTAGTGGGCGCCGGTCGCGTCCCGCATGATGCCCATGCCCTTGGGGCCGCTGGAGGTGAGCGTGCGGCCGGCCACCAGGAAGTCGACGTGCCAGGGGCCGGTGCGGGCCACCCGGACCGACAGTTCGCCGGAGGTCAGGGTCGCGTGCTCGTCGTCGTAGGAGACATGGGAGGAACTGTACGTTTCTGGGGGACATCCCCCAGACCCCCGGACGCCCTTCTGGACCTCGAACTGCGGCCCGCGCGGCTGCTCGCCCTCGAAGTGGGTGAAGGTGACGCCGATGACGTCGGGCAGCGGGGTGTGGGCGCTGATCGTCACGACCGGTCCCTTCAGCAGGTCGCCGCGGTGGCGGATGGGCTGGGTCGGCGCGTGGATCTCCAGCACGCCGTCCGACTCGGCGACGTCGAGGACCTCGGCCGGGTGGGCCGCGGTGACGCCCTCGCGCAGCAGCCAGTAACCGTCGGTGAACTTCACGTGGGGGGTCCTTACTTGACGGCACCCACGGCGATGCCGCGGGTGAGGGTCCGCTGGAAGACGAGGAAGAACACGAGCGCGGGGAGCACGCCGAGGAGGGCCGCCGCGTTGGTCATCGTGGCGTCCATCAGGCGCTGGCCCTGCAGGACGCCGAGGGCCACCGACACGGTCTGGTTGTCGTTGGAGATCAGCATGACCAGGGGGAGCAGGAACTCGTTCCAGGTCCAGATGAAGAAGAAGACGAGCAGGACGCCGATGGTGGGGCGGCTGACGGGGACGACGATCCGCCACAGCACCTGCCACTTGTTGGCGCCGTCGATCCGCGCCGCCTCGATGATCTCGCGGGGGAACTGGCCCAGGACGGAGGAGAGGAGATACGTGCCGAAGGCCGCCTGGATCACCGTGAAGACGATGATCACGCTCAACCTCGTGTCGTACAGACCGAGTTGCTTGCTCAGGTAGTAGATCGGGTAGACCAGCGCCTCCTGCGGAAGCATGTTGGCCAGGACGAAGAAGGCCAGGACCCAGGTGCGGCCCCTGATCCTGCCGATGCCGATCGCGTAGGCGTTGAGGACGGAGAGGACGGCCGCCAGGACGGCCACCGATCCGCTGATCAGGACCGAGTTGAAGAGCTTCTGGCCGTAGTCGACCCGCTGCCAGAAGTCCTTCAGGCCGTCCAGGTAGAGGCCCTCGGGAAGGCTGAGGGGGCCGTGTTCGGAGTACTCCGCCGGGGACTTGACCGCGTTCACGGCCACGATCAGGAACGGTACGACCATGAAGAGGGCCGCGATGCACAGGGCGATCAGCACCGGGTAGCGGCGCAGGGCGGACGTCATGGGCGCTCCCTCTCCTCTGCTCTGGTCTGGAGTCTCAGCAGGATCAGGGTGAGCGCCAGGATGATCACGGTGAGGACGGTGGAGATCGCGGCGCCGTAGCCGACCTGCGTCTTCTCGAAGAAGGTGGTGAAGGAGAAGTAGGACGGCACGTCGGTCGCACCGCCGGGCCCGCCCTTCGTCAGGACGTACACCGCCCCGAACACCTTCAGCGCGGCGATCGTGCACCAGGTCAGGACGACGTAGATCTCCGGACGGATCTGCGGCAGCGTGATGTGCCAGAAGCGGCGCCACCAGCCGGCGCCGTCCAGCTCGGCGGCCTCGTGGAGTTGGGGGTCGACGCGTTGCAGGCCCGCCATGAAGACGACCAGCGGGAAGCCGAGTTGGACCCAGACCATGACGCCCATGACGCTGTAGAGCGCGATGTCGGGGTCGCCGAGCCAGTCCTGCTGCCAGGACCCCAACCCCACTGCTTTCAGAAGGGAGTTGAGGGAGCCGTTGTCAGGGGCGAGGATCCAGCTCCAGACGATGCCGGCGACGGCGATCGGCAGTACCTGCGGGAGATAGAAGCACGCCCGCAGGACCGCCGCCCACCTGCTGCCGAAGTGTCTGCCGATGAAGTCGAACAGGGCGGCGGCCAGGACGAGTCCGAGCATCGTCGGTACGGCGGCCATGGCGACGACCATGAACAGGCTGTGCCGGAAGGACGCCCAGAACTCCGCATCGTCCATCAGCTCGCGGTAGTTGGCGAGACCGGTCCACTTCGGGCTGCCGATGCCCTGCCACTCGGTGAAGCTCACGCCCGTGTTCATCAGGAACGGGACGACGATGATCGCCGTGAACGCGAGGATGCCGGGGAGGAGGAACAGGGCGTACGAGTCGCGGGAGCGGGAGGCGGCCCTCACTGCTTCGGGGCGCCCTTGTCGTACGCCTGCTGCAGCGCGCTGAGGTAGGCGTCCGGTTTCTCGCTGCCGGTCATCAGCTTCTGGGTCTCGGAGACCAGGACGTCGTAGAAGCCGTTGACCGGCCAGTCCGGGTAGAAGGCGAGCCCGTCCCGCCGGCTGACGGTGTTGAAGTTGCCGATGAGCTCCTTGGACTTCGGGTCGGTGATCGCGCTCGCGTCGGCGGCGACCGGGATGCCGCCCTTGTTGCCCAGCAGGTTCTGGATCTTCTTCGACATGGTGATGTCGATGAAGTCGTAGGCGAGTTCCTTGTTCCTGGCGTTCTTGGGGACGACCCAGATGTTGCCGCCGGAGCCGAGGGTGAGGTTCGAACCGGGCCACAGGCCGGTGTCCCAGTCGAACTTGGCCTCGGACTGGAAGCGGCCGTACCACCAGCTGCCGGAGAACAGGATCGGCGCCTTGCCCTGGATCCAGGACACGCCCGCGTCCTCGGCCTTGGTGCTGGTCGTCTTCTTGCTGATGTAGCCCTTCTTCACCCAGTCGGCGAAGGTGGTGGCGCCGTAGGTCCAGGCGGCGTCATGGAAATCCGTCTTCCCCTTGTACAGCTCGTAACGGTCGACCCAGGAGCGGTCGGCCTTGGAGAGGGCGAGCTGGTAGAGGTACTGCTGGGCCATGTACTCGGCACCGGCGTTGGCGAGCGGGGTGACGCCCTTGGCGACGAACTTGTCCATGGCGGCGGTCAGTTCGTCGAACGTCTTCGGCTCGGCGATGTTGTACTTCTTGAAGAGGTCCTTGTTGAAGTAGACCATCGTGTACTCGGCGTAGTTGGGCACGCCGTACCACTTGCCGGAGCCCATCACGCCGTTGGTGTCGTACCTGCTGGTCGTGGCGACACCGGCACTGAGCTTCTTGTCCCAGCCGCGTTGGGTGGCCTCGGCGGTGAGATCGGTGAGCAGTCCCTGCTTCGACAGCTGACCGGCGGTCGCGTTGCCCTTGTTGTACTCCATGATGTCGGGCGCGTCCGAGGAGTTGAGGATCATGGGCGCGGTCTTCTGGATCTGCTCGAAGCCCTTCTCCTCGAACTTCACCTTCACGCCGGGGTGTTGGGCCTCGAACTCCTTGATCGCCTCGTTCCAGGCCACGCCCATCGCGCTGTCGGAGCCTTCGTAGTGCCAGAGTTTGAGCGTCTTGGAGTCGGAGGAGCCACTGTCCGAGCCGCCGCAGGAGGTAAGGAGCAGCGATCCACTGAAGACCGCTGCCGCCACCGTCGTCATACGCCTTCGTGCCGTCAACATCCCGTGCCTCCAGGGGGAGAGAAAGATGTGTCGAATCGATTCGATGCATGTTGTCGAAGCGCTTCGACGGAGGACGGTAGGTGCGGACTTTTGGGTGCGTCAATGCATCGGACACGAATCGCTGTTCGGAGTGCTTGTGGAGAGGGAGATCATCAGCGCGACGGCTGCCGCCGTCACCGGCACCCCGAACCCGGCCGTCGGCGATACGTGATCCACCACCCACCCGCCGCTCGCCGAGCCGCAGGCGATCCCGCCGAGGAGCCCGGTCACCGCGAGGGTCATGCCCTCGTTGAGGCGGCTGACGGGGGTGCGACGCTGGACCAGCGTCATGGTGGTGACCATGGTCGGGGCGGTCGCCATCCCGGCGATGAGCAGGGCGAACGCGAGGAGCGGGAGCGAGCCGGTGAAGGAGGCGGCGAGCAGGGGCAAGGTGAGGAGCGCCGTCATCGCGGCGACGCACCAGGGGAGCCGGTCGTCGGCGGACCCGGCGGGACGAAGGCTGCCGAACGCCAGTCCCGCCACGCACGAACCGGCCGCTTGGAGCCCCAACACGACCCCCGCCGCCGAGCGATGCCCCTGCGTGTCCGCGAACGCGATCGTGACGACCTCCATCGAACCGAACACCGCACCCATGGCGAGGCAGACGGCGAGGATCGGCGGCATTCCGGGCACGCGCACAGGGGACTTCGCCGCGTCGCGTCGGTGCACGGTCGGCTCGGTCGACCGCTGGGCGGCGAACAGCACCACACCCGACAGCAGCAGGACCGCTGCGACGAGCGTGCCGGCCTCCGGGAACAACGTCCCGCACAGGAAGGCCGCGAGCACCGGCCCCAGCATGAAGCACGCCTCGTCGACGGCCTGTTCGAAGGAGTTCGCGGTGTGCAGGGCGCGGTCGTCGCCCGCTGGAACGGGAGTTGGGGGCTGAGCTGTTCGTACGGTCCACCCGGCAGGTGACGCTGACGTCCGACGGCTCGCGACTGGTCCCCTACGCCCGCCGGGTGTTGGAGGCCCAGGACGACCTCCTCGCCGCCTTCGGACAGGCCCGCCCCCTGCTGGTCGACCTCAACTTCCGGGACGCGGTGACGGCGCGACGCGTGCTGCACCGGGCGCGTGAACTCGCCCCCGAACATGAGCTGATGGCGCGTTACGAAAGCGGGCTGACCGGCGCGGCGGAGGAGCTGTTGGCCGGGCGGCTGGACGCGTCGTTCGGCCGGTACGCCGGGTTGGATCCGGTGCTCCGGGCCCGGCTGGAACACCAGCCCGTCCGCTACGAGCCGATGGCGATCGTGCTGCCGGAGGACCATAGCTTGGCGTCACTGGAGGCGGTGCCGCTCGCCGCGCTGGCGGGCGAGACGGTGTATGCGGGCGCCGGAAATCCCCGCACCCCGGAGTGGACCGATCTGGCGCGGCGGTTGTTCGAGGGACGCGGCATAGAGATCGCGCCACCGGCGCCACTGGCCGTGGGGGAGGAGGAGTTCGAGCGGATCATGGCGAAGATGCGGAACCCGATCCTCGCGGTGGTGGACTTTCCGGCCATGCCCGGGAGGGTGTTGCGGCCCTTGGTCGATCCCGTGCCCCTGTCGCCGGTGTCGTTGGTGTGGCGGAAGGGGCTGGTGCACCCGGCGTTCGACGCGCTTCGACGGGCTGTGGGGGAAGTGGCGGCGGGGGAAGGGTGGTTGAGGTGGCCGGAAGGGGGATGGATGCCGGGTGTGGATGTGGAGATGGGGTGACCAGGCGGGGTGGTGGCGGATGGGGTGGGCGAGCCACCGATCCCAACAGCAAGGTCACGACTTCCGCCTGTCCTGGGCGTCCCCCCGGCACCCACGCCATGCAACTCCGAGCTCCGAAGCTCGACCAGCGGATTTGTCGGAGGAGTCGGCGACCGCGGCGTCGGATCACTCATTCAGGTGAGGCGACCACCGTTCCCCCTGGGTACGCTGAACCAACAGGCGAGACTCCGTCCCATGGGAGCACTGATGAGCGCCGCATCCGACGACGGGCTGGACGACGAGCCGGCGTACCGCTGGCCCATCCCGCCCGCCGAGGGCTGGACCGCGGACGACCTCGACCGGATTCCCGGTCTCCCGCCGCACACGGAGTTGATCGACGGGAGTCTCGTCTTCATGAGTCCGCAGACACGTTTCCACAGCCGGACCATGCGTCTGTTGGACAACGCCCTCTTGGACCAGGCCCCGGAGTACTTGGACGTCGACCGTGAGATGACGGTCAAACTGGACACGAAGAACCGCCCCGAGCCGGACATCGTGGTCTTTCCCGTGGACGCGGTGACCGGACCCAACCAGACCTGGTAACAAGCCCGAGGACATCGTCCTCGCCGTCGAAGTCGTCTCGGCCGACTCCCGCGAGCGCGACCGCGAGGTCAAACCCCGCAAGTACGCGGCAGCCGGCGTGCCGCACTTCTGGCGCGTCGAGCAGGACGACGACAGGGGACACCCTGTCGTGTACGTCTATGAGCTCGACCCGGCGACCAAGTCCTACGGCCTCACCGGCATCTTCCACGACCGGCTCAAGGTCTCCGTGCCCTACGACATCGAGATCGATCTGACGGCCGGCGACCGCCGTGGGCAGCGCTGAAAACAGGCCACCCACCTTGTGACCCACCCACAGCCCCCTGACACGCGCAGCACAGCCCCGCCGGATATCTTCCCGCGCCCATGGCGGGAAACGACCACACCCACGAAACGGTCGGCGGGGGGCTCACCGAGCCGGCCCGGCCGAGTCGGCGCAGACTGCTTCTCTACGGCGGTGCAGGCACCGTCGCCCTCATGAGCAGTGGTGCCTTTGCCGCTGCCACAGCCCTGGCCGCCACCACCGCCGGTCAGACGCTCGTCCAGGTCCCCGCCAACCCCACCTTCACCTTCACCGCCGACACCAGCAACACGGCCGGCGTCGGCGAGTCCTCGCCCATCACCGCCGCCCACCAGCTCGACGCCCACCAGGTCACCAACGCTCAGTGGAAGGAGTTCCTCGACAGCAGCGGTGGGGACCCGCCCGGCTACCGGAGTGACGGGACCTGTCCGGAGGGGAAGGAACAGCACCCCGTCCTCTCCGTCTCCCTCGACCAGGCCGGCGCCTTCTGCGACTGGCTCAACGGGCAGGCCGACGGCGTCACCTTCCGGCTCCCCGCCGAGGCCGAGTGGGAGAACGCGGCGCGCGGGCCGTCGTCGTACACCTATCCCTGGGGGAACGACGCCGGGACCACGTACGCCGACGGAGCCCTCAGCAGCCGGTGCAACTACAACGCCGTCTGCGCCGCCTACTACCTCGCCGACTACGGTGACATCGTCGTCGGGGACTTCAACGGGGACGGGAGTCCGGACGTGGCCACTGCCAGCGTCGGGAGCGCGGGGGGCAGTGTGCATCTGGGAGACGGGGAGGGCGGGCTCGGGAGCGCTGTCGCCCACTCCGCCATCTCCCGGCTCTACTCCCTCCCCACCGCGGACGTGAACGGCGACGGCGATCTCGACCTCGCCGCCGTCAGCAACGGTTCCGACGCCCCCGATGTGCTGATCGGCAACGGGGACGGCACTTTCGGCGCCGCCACCACCTACACCACCGACCCCCTCCCCGTCGCCGTCGGCTCCTCCGTCGCCGTATATAGGGGAGGCGGCGACGGGCTCTCGGCGCTGACCACGCTCACGGCCGGTGGTGCCTACGACGCCTCCGTCGCCGATCTCGACGGGGACGGCACCGCCGACATCGCGGTCGCCGCCAGCGGGGCCGGGCAGGTCGTCGTCCTCACGGGGAGCCGCACCTGGCGGGGGAGCTGTTCGTAACGTACCGACGCAGTACCTCTCATCCCGCCTTCGGGCGGGGTGAGAGCAAAGTTCCTTCACGGTCACCCAGTGCCACAGCGCGGAAACGCCGCCTCCCTACCTTCAGGACTCATACCGCTCAGCACCCCCGAGTATCACCGAGCCCCGGAGCACCGTGGAGGCGTCATGACAGCCGCTGGCAAGTGGATCGAGCAATGGGATCCCGAGGACGAGACCTTCTGGGAGGAGACCGGAGAGAAGATCGCCAAGCGGAACCTCTTCTTCTCCGTCCTCTCTGAACACATCGGGTTCTCGATCTGGACCGTGTGGTCCGTGCTGGTGCTCTTCATGGGCCCGGAGTACGGGCTCACCCCGGCCGACAAGTTCCTGCTGACGTCGATGGTGACGCTCGTCGGCGCCGTCGTCCGCGTCCCCTACACCTTCGCCGTCGCCCTCTTCGGCGGGCGGAACTGGACGATCATCTCGGCCAGCCTGCTCCTCATCCCGACGGTGGCGGCCTTCGCGGTGATGAAGCCGGGGACGTCGTTCGACACCTTCCTGTGGATCGGCCTGCTGGCCGGCATCGGCGGCGGCAACTTCGCCTCCTCCATGACCAACATCAACGCCTTCTTCCCGCTGAAGAAGAAGGGGTGGGCCCTCGGGCTCAACGCCGGCGGCGGCAACATCGGTGTGCCGGTCATCCAGCTGGTCGCGCTTGCGGTCATCGGCGCGAGCGGTGGGCCGCGGGTCCTGCTCGGCATCTACATCCCGCTGATCCTCATCGCCGCCGTCCTCGCCGCGCTCTACATGGACAACCTCGCGTCCGTGAAGAACGACACCGGCGCCGCCAAGGACGCCGCGAAGGACGCGCACACCTGGATCATGTCCTTCCTCTACATCGGCACGTTCGGGTCCTTCATCGGATACGCCTTCGCCTTCGGGCAGGTGCTCCAGGTGCAGTTCGGCCGTACGCCGCTGCAGGCCGCGTACCTCACCTTCATCGGCCCGCTGCTCGGCTCGCTGATCCGGCCGGTCGGCGGCTGGCTCGCCGACAAGTACGGCGGCGCGAAGATCACCCTCTACAACTACATCGGCATGGCCGCCGCGACCGGCGCCCTGATCGTCGCCAGCATGCAGAAGTCGCTGCCGATGTTCGTGGCCGTCTTCGTGGTGCTGTTCGTGCTCAGCGGCCTCGGCAACGGGTCGACGTACAAGATGATCCCGGGCATCTTCCAGGCCAAGGCGCTCGCCAAGGGACTGGAGGGTGAGGAGGCCGCCGCGTACGGTCGCCGGCTCTCCGGTGCCTCCATGGGTCTCATCGGCGCCGTGGGCGCGCTCGGCGGTGTCGGCATCAACCTCGCCTTCCGCCAGTCCTTCCTCTCCAACGGCTCCGGAACCGGCGCCTTCGTCGTCTTCCTCGCCTTCTACGCCCTCTGCTTCGCGGTCACCTGGGCCGTATACCTTCGCCGTACGGCCTCGGTGACCCGGGCCGCGGCAGCCGCAGAGACAAAGCCCCAGCTCAGCTACGCCGAGGTGTGACGTAACACTGGCGACATGAAGCCGAACCGAGCCTGTCACGGACCGTTGACAGGCTCGTTCGGCATGTAGGTACACCGCCGTGCTGTATGTACGGCGACTCGAGGTTCGGGACGAGAGCCATGTACGACGAACAGCAGCGACCAGACCCCGGTCAACACGGCCCGCTGGCCGGATTCACCGTGGGCGTGACCGCCGCCCGCCGGGCAGACGAACTGGGCGCACTGCTGCAGCGACGGGGAGCCGCCGTCCTGCACGCACCCGCCCTGCGCATCGTGCCGCTCGCCGACGACAGCGAACTGCTGGCGGCGACGAAGGATCTGATCGACCAGGCGCCGGACGTCGTGGTCGCGACCACGGCCATCGGGTTCCGCGGGTGGGTCGAGGCCGCCGACGGCTGGGGGCTCGGGGAGCCGCTGCTGGAGCGGTTGCGGGGCGTGGAGTTGCTCGCCCGCGGGCCCAAGGTGAAGGGGGCGATACGCGCCGCCGGGCTCACCGAGGACTGGTCGCCGTCGAGCGAGTCCATGGCCGAGGTGCTGGACCGGCTGCTGGAGGAGGGGGTCGAGGGGCGCCGTATCGTCATCCAGCTGCACGGCGAGCCTCTGCCGGGCTTCGTGGAGGCGCTCCGGGTGGCCGGGGCCGAGGTCGTCGGGGTGCCGGTGTACCGGTGGATGCCGCCGGAGGACATCGGGCCGGTGGACCGGCTGCTGGACGCGGCGGTCTCACGCGGGCTGGACGCGATCACCTTCACGAGCGCCCCGGCCGCGGCGTCCCTGCTGAACCGGGCGGAGGAGCGGGGGCTGCTGCCCGAGCTGCTGGCCGCCCTCCACCATGACGTGCTGCCGGCGTGTGTCGGGCCGGTCACCGCGCTGCCGTTGCAGGCACGGGGGGTCGACACGGTCGCGCCCGAGCGGTTTCGGCTCGGGCCTCTCGTCCAGCTGCTGTGCCAGGAGCTGCCGGGCCGGGCTCGGGCGCTGCCCATCGCCGGTCACCGGGTCGAGATCCGGGGGCACGCGGTCCTGGTCGACGGTGACCTGAAGCCGGTACCGCCGGCCGGGATGTCCCTGCTGCGGGCGCTGTCCCGGCGTCCGGGGTGGGTGGTGGCCCGGGCGGAGCTGCTGCGTGCGCTGCCCGGTGCCGGGCGCGATGAGCATGCGGTGGAGACGGCGATGGCTCGGCTGCGGACGGCACTTGGGGCGCCGAAGCTGATCCAGACGGTGGTGAAGCGGGGGTATCGGCTGGCGTTGGATCCGGCGGCGGACGCGAAGTACGCGGACGTGTGAGGCAGGCACCCGGCGTTGGTGCGGGCGTACCTGGGGGCTTGCAGCCCTCAGACCCCCGCTTCGGCCTGAACGGCCTCGTCCTCAAACGCCGGACGGGCTGAGATGTGCCGGCCGGCGTCGAGAATGTGCCGTCCCTCGGCCCCGTACAACACCGAACCCCGCGCTTGTGCGCCTCTGTGTCGTCACGTCTTTGGTGAACGGACGGCGACCCACTCGAAACATGGCCGAGACGCGCGCTCGCACAAGCACGCGTCCAACGAGGTCTTCCGGCCGCACGAGCGGGCAGGCACTGTTAGAGGGAACGGTTCCCCAGCCCCTGGTAACCCCTAGGCGGTGACAGGCACATGGCACTGGGTACGGCCACGGCCCCGTACGAGCTGCGGTTCGACGCAGGACGGATCTGCCTCGATCTCCTCGCGACCACCCATCCCGAGGAACGGTTCGACTCGGTCGAGGTGTTGTGCGCGTGGGTGGTGAGGGCCGGGCTGGTGCCACCGAGCACGTCGCTCGCGCACGCCGACGCCTCCTGGCTGGTCGGATTCCGGGAACTGCGGGGGCAGGTGGGGCAGTTGGTGCGGGGAGGGCTGGTCGCCGCCGTACCGAGGTCGTCGTACGACATCGCGCTCGCCCGGGTGAACGAGCTCGCCCGTGTCGCGCCGCCGGCGCCCCGTGCCGTCCATGGCGGAGACGGGGTGCTCGTGCGGGAGTTGGACGGGCCGCCGGAGTGCGCCGCGCTGCTCGGTGCCATCGCCAGGGACGCCGTCGAACTGCTCACCGATCCGGTCGCGAGAGCGGGTCTGCGGCAGTGCGAGGGGGACAACTGCCCGATCGTCTATGTCGATTCGTCCCGGGGGCGCAGGAGGCGCTGGTGCTCCAGTGAGGTCTGCGGGAACCGGGAAAGAGTCGCTCGGCACCGTCGGAGAGCCGCCCTCACGCGCGCCTAGGTGTCCGATATGCGCCTTCTGTGAGGGGAGGGCTACTGTGTTGTCGAAGTGATTTCGGCAACACTCCGTTTGTCATCGGCAACCCGCGGGCAGCTGGCGTGATCTTGCCGATGTGGCGGAAATGTAAAGATCGCGAGGGGGGAATGTGCTCTCATGTCCCTCTCATCACGACACCCCGAAGAAAACTGTCGTCGCGGTTTGAACATGACGCGCACCACATCCGTACCTGTGCACGAGCGACCGAACGGGGGAACCCCCGGACATCGGAGGTGGGCGTGCGCAAGGATTCCGTCGTGGCCAATGAACGTGGATCGAGGGCCCGACATCGCATGTCCCAGCCCTCGGAACCTGATGAGGAGCTGATGCGTGCCCTGTACCGGGAGCACGCCGGACCTCTCCTTGCATATGTACTGCGCCTGGTCGCCGGAGACCGGCAGCGCGCCGAGGACGTGGTCCAGGAAACGCTCATCCGTGCCTGGAAGAACGCCGGTCAGCTCAATCGAGCGACCGGATCGGTACGCCCCTGGCTGGTGACGGTCGCACGCCGCATCGTCATCGACGGCCACCGCAGCCGGCAGGCCCGGCCGCAGGAGGTCGATCCGTCGCCGCTGGAGGTCATCCCCGCGGAGGACGAGATCGACAAGGCGCTGTGGTTGATGACGCTGTCGGACGCGCTGGACGACCTGACCCCGGCTCACCGGGAGGTACTGGTCGAGACGTATTTCAAGGGGCGTACGGTCAATGAGGCGGCCGAGACGCTGGGCATTCCCAGCGGCACGGTGCGCTCGCGGGTCTTCTATGCCCTGCGGTCGATGAAGCTCGCACTGGAGGAGCGGGGGGTGACGGCGTGATGAGTGTTTACGGGGGAAACCAGGGATTCGGCACAGGTGGTTCGGGTATGTCTGGCTCCATGATGGGATCTCCGGGCCCGAGCGAGCATGAAACGGTCGGTGCCTACGCCCTCGGTATCCTCGACGACGCCGAGGCAACCGCTTTCGAAGCACACCTCGCGACCTGCGAGTGGTGCGCTCGGCAGCTCGACGAGCTCGCCGGGATGGAGCCCATGCTGGCGGCCCTCGCCGACCTGCCCGGAGCCGGTACGCCCGCCATCGGAGAGTCGCTGTCCGCGCGGCCCAGTCCACGGCTCGCGGAGAAGCTCGTCGACGAGGTCGCCGAACGCCGGGCCGTGAAGCGCCGCAAGGGCTTCTATCTGGTCGCGGCCGCGGCCGCGCTGATCATCGGCGGACCACTCACGGTGATGGCCGTGAACGGCGGCGGGGACTCGGGTACGACGACCGCCACACCTCTGTCGACCGGCGCCAAGGCGGCCTTCGGGACCCTGACCGACAAGGTCTCCTCGACGGACGCCTCCACCAAGGTCAAGGCGACCGTGGCGATGGAGCAGAAGGACTGGGGCACCTGGGGTGTCGTGGAACTCAGCAACGTCAAGGGCCCGCTGAAGTGCTCCCTCATCGCCGTCGGCAAGAACGGCGAGCGCGAGACGATGTCCACCTGGGCGGTCCCGAAGTGGGGCTACGGCATCCCGAACGGCAAGACCGAGGAAGCGAAGCAGCCCCTGTACGCGCAGGGCGGCGCCGCCTTCAAGCCCAATGAGATCGACCATTTCGAGGTCATGACCTTCGACGGCAAGAAGCTCGTCCAGGTCGACGCGTAGCTTTCGTAGCTATCCGGGGTCCCCTTCGCGTACGGTTGACGGCTGCCCAGCACGTCAGAAGGGGGCCCGGTGGCCGCTCAGGCTCAGCAGGAAACCGCGGTCGGCTCGGATCACGACTCCGTACGGGACCGAGAGATCAGCGTCGAACAGGAACACCTCGACCGGGTGTACCGGCGTCTCGAGGAGAAGATCCACGAGGCCGAGTTCCTGATGAACGACGCGGCCAAGCGGGGCCAGGTCGGCACGCCCGGCGCGCTCGCGGAGCGGGACGCCCAGGTCTTCCGGGCCGGCGTCCACCTCAACCGCCTCAACAACGAGTTCGAGGACTTCCTCTTCGGGCGCATCGACCTGCTGCTGGGGAAGGACGGCAAGAAGGGGCCCGACGGCGCCTACACCGCCGTCGAGCCTGCCGAGGGGGCCGTCCGGGACGACGGTACGGCCGACATCGCGGAGACCCTGCACATCGGGCGCATCGGCGTCCTGGACTCCGAGTACGCACCGCTGGTCATCGACTGGCGGGCACCCGCGGCCGCCCCCTTCTACCGCTCCACCCCCGTCGACCCCGGCCGGGTCGTGCGCCGCCGCGTCATCCGCTCCAAGGGCCGCCGGGTCCTCGGCGTCGAGGACGACCTGATGCGCCCCGAGCTCAAGGCCTCCCTCGACGGCCATGAGCTGCCCGTCATCGGCGACGGCGCCCTGATGGCCGCGCTCGGCCAGGCCCGCAGCCACACCATGCGGGACATCGTGGCGTCCATCCAGGCGGAGCAGGACCTCGTCATCCGGGCCCCTGCCGCGTCGGTGACATACGTCGAGGGCGGCCCGGGCACCGGCAAGACGGCCGTCGCCCTGCACCGCGCCGCGTATCTCCTCTACCAGGACCGGCGCCGGTACTCGGGCGGCATCCTGATCGTCTCGCCGACCCCGCTGCTGGTCGCGTACACCGAGGGCGTCCTGCCGTCGCTGGGCGAGGAGGGCCAGGTCGCCATCCGTGCGATCGGCTCCCTCGTCGACGGCGCGCAGGCCACGCTGTACGACTCGCCGTCGACGGCCCGCGCCAAGGGCTCGCACCGGATGCTGAGGGTGCTGCGGAAGGCGGCGCGGGGGGCGCTGGAGCTCGGGCGGCCAGGCGGGGGCGACTCCGGTCAGCTGTCCTTCGACGCCAGTGAGGTGCAGGCCCCCGCGGGGACCCCCACCCGTCTCCGCGTCGTCGCCTTCGGGCGCCGCCTCGAGCTGGAGGCGGGGGCGCTGGAACGGCTCCGCCGTATCGCCCTCGGGGGGACCGCCCCGGTCAACCTGCTGCGTCCCCGTGCGCGCAAGCTGCTCCTCGACGCGCTGTGGGAACAGTCCGGTGCCGCCGGCCGCCACACCGACCCGGAGCTGGCCGCCGAACTGCGCTCCTCCTTCGACGAGGACATGGTGTCGGAGGACTCCTTCGTCGAGTTCCTGAACGCCTGGTGGCCCGAGCTGACCCCGAAGGCCGTGCTCGACGCGATGGCCGACGAGCGGCGGCTCGGGCGTTGGGCGCGGCGGATCCTCAACCCCGGTGAGGTGCGGCGGGTGGCCCGTTCGCTGCGGCGCGACGGGTACTCCGTGCACGACATCGCCATGCTCGACGAGCTCCAGGCCGTCCTCGGCGTCCCCGCCCGCCCCAGAAGGAGACGCGAGCTGGACCCGCTGGACCAGCTGACCGGCCTCGAAGAGCTGATGCCGGTGCGCGAGGAGTCGCAACGGGAGCGGGCCGAGCGGCTGGCCCAGGAGCGCACCGAGTACGCGCACGTGATCGTGGACGAGGCCCAGGACCTCACGCCGATGCAGTGGCGCATGGTCGGCAGACGGGGGCGGCACGCCACCTGGACGGTCGTCGGAGACCCCGCCCAGTCCTCCTGGTCGGATCCTGACGAAGCGGCGGAGGCCCGGGACGAGGCGCTCGGTACCCGCCCCCGCCGACGCTTCGAACTCACCGTCAACTACCGCAACCCGGCCGAGATCGCCGAGCTGGCGTCCAAGGTGCTCGCCCTCGCCATGCCCGGCTCCGATTCGCCGAAGGCCGTACGGTCCACCGGTGTGGAGCCCCGCTTCGCCGTCGTACACGACTCGCTCGCCCAGACCGCCCGTCAGGAAGCCGCCCGTCTGCTCGACCGGGTCGACGGCACCGTGGGCGTCGTCGTCGCCATGCAGCGGCGCGAGGAGGCCGCGCGGTGGCTGGCCGGGCTCGGGGACCGCGTGGTGGCGCTCGGCAGCCTGGAGGCGAAGGGCCTGGAGTACGACGCCACGGTCGTCGTCTCACCCGCGGAGATCGCCGACGAGTCCCCGGCCGGCCTGCGGGTGCTGTACGTCGCCCTCACCCGGGCGACCCAGCAGCTCACGATCGTCTCGGGCGAGCGGGACCAGCCGGACGCGGAGGGAGTGCCGGACCTGCTCAGGGACTGATCGCCGGGGCCGACCGGATGAGAAGCGGATGAACTCTCGGCACGGGAATGGCCTTACGGGATCCGTTTGTTAGCCTGGACGTGGCACCGGCCCGATCCAAGCCCCCGGGCCCAACCTTCGTCGCTACGAGCGACCACTTGCCGCGAGGCGAGCATGGCGGGTCGGTGCCACTTGAGCGTGTGAGAGGCCCGCGTCACCGAAAGGCGACGCGGGCCTCTTCGTGCTGTGAACAAAACGTTCGCAATCCAGCGCGGCTAACGCCTACTCGGCAGTAGGTGCGACGATCGGACGGCATACCAGCGTCACGGTGAAAGCAGAGGAAGTCGGCCATGGCAACGGCGCCCAGCGTCTCCTACTCGATAACGGTCCGACTGGAGGTGCCCGCGAGCGGAACCGCGGTCTCCCAGATCACCACGGCCGTAGAGTCCCACGGAGGCTCGGTGACCGGCCTCGACGTGACCGCTTCAGGCCACGAGACACTCCGCATCGACGTCACCATCGCGGCGACCTCCACGGCCCATGCCGACGAGATCGTCCAGCAGCTGCGCGGCATCGAGGGCGTCACCCTCGGCAAGGTCTCGGACCGTACGTTCCTGATGCACCTCGGCGGCAAGATCGAGATGCAGTCCAAGCACCCCATCCGCAACCGTGACGACCTCTCCATGATCTACACGCCGGGCGTGGCCCGCGTCTGCATGGCGATCGCCGAGAACCCCGAGGACGCCCGCCGCCTCACCATCAAGCGCAACTCCGTTGCGGTCGTGACGGACGGCTCGGCCGTGCTGGGCCTGGGCAACATCGGCCCCAAGGCCGCCCTCCCGGTCATGGAGGGCAAGGCGGCCCTCTTCAAGCGGTTCGCCGGCATCGACGCCTGGCCGCTGTGTCTCGACACCCAGGACACCGACGCGATCGTCGAGATCGTGAAGGCGATCGCCCCCGGGTTCGCCGGCATCAACCTCGAGGACATCTCCGCCCCGCGCTGCTTCGAGATCGAGGCGCGGCTGCGCGAGGCCCTCGACATCCCCGTCTTCCACGACGACCAGCACGGCACCGCGATCGTCGTCCTGGCCGCCCTGAAGAACGCACTTCGCGTCACCGGCAAGGCAATTGAGAACATCCGCGTCGTCATGTCCGGTGCCGGCGCGGCCGGTACGGCCATCCTCAAGCTGCTGCTCGCCGCGGGCGTCAAGAACGCCGTCGTCGCCGACATCCACGGCGTCGTGCACGCCGGCCGCGAGGACCTGCGCGAGGCCGCCGCGGACTCGCCGCTGCGCTGGATCGCCGACAACACCAACCCCGAGGGCCTGACCGGCACGCTGAAGGAAGCCGTTCGCGGAGCCGACGTCTTCATCGGTGTCTCCGCCCCGAACGTCCTGGACGGCGCCGACGTGGCCGCCATGGCCGAGGGCGCCATCGTGTTCGCGCTCGCGAACCCGGACCCCGAGGTCGACCCGGCGATCGCCCGTCAGACGGCGGCCGTCGTGGCCACCGGCCGCTCCGACTTCCCGAACCAGATCAACAACGTGCTGGTCTTCCCGGGTGTCTTCCGCGGTCTGCTGGACGCCCAGTCCCGCACCGTCAACACGGACATGATGCTCGCCGCCGCGACCGCCCTCTCGGACGTGGTGACCGAGGACGAGCTCAACCCGAACTACATCATCCCCAGCGTCTTCAACGACAAGGTCGCGGGCGCGGTGGCCGGCGCGGTGCGCGAGGCGGCGAAGGCCGCGACGGCCTCCTAGGGCCTGTCCTGGTGGACGCGCCGCGAGGTGGACGTAGGCTGTGAGCATCGCCACGGCAAGGCCTTGCACCGGCGCGTCGTGGAACCCGGGCCTCCTGGTCGACGTTTATCGTGTCGGCCAGGCTCGGGAGCTCTCCTCGTGTGACACCCAAGGGTGTTCTCACGACTCCAGCGGGTGCCGGATTGGCTTTCCCGCAGCAGGTAGGGGCAGGATGCGTCCCTGGGCGCGAGCGCATCGGCTTCGCTGTGCCTCGCGTGCGGCCTAGCCGCGTGGCACACCCCAACGGCAAGAAGAACACGGGAGTAACAACATGAACCGCAGTGAGCTGGTGGCCGCGCTGGCCGACCGCGCCGAGGTGACCCGCAAGGACGCCGACGCCGTGCTGGCCGCGTTCGCCGAGGTTGTGGGCGACATCGTCTCCAAGGGCGACGAGAAGGTCACCATCCCCGGCTTCCTGACCTTCGAGCGCACCCACCGTGCAGCTCGCACCGCGCGCAACCCGCAGACCGGCGACCCGATCCAGATCCCGGCCGGCTACAGCGTCAAGGTTTCGGCGGGTTCCAAGCTCAAGGAAGCGGCCAAGGGCAAGTGACCTCGCCGTCCACACCTCGTGGGACGGTGTGGGGCAGGTAGGCAGTGCGATGGGGCGGCACCCGAATGGTTCGGGTGCCGCCCCATCGTTGTCGCGGTCACACATGGTCTCGACCGCCGACCGGGCTGGTTGTGGCCGGAGTCAGCCGAGCGCCTTGCCCGGCAGCTCGACCTTCGCGCCGAGCTCCACGAGCTTCTCCATGAAGTTCTCGTAGCCGCGGTTGATCAGGTCGATGCCGTGGACGCGGGACGTGCCCTGGGCCGCGAGGGCGGCGATGAGGTACGAGAAGCCGCCGCGGAGGTCGGGGATGACCAGGTCGGCGCCCTGGAGCTTGGTGGGGCCGGAGACGACCGCCGAGTGCAGGAAGTTGCGCTGGCCGAAGCGGCAGACCGAGCCGCCCAGGCACTCGCGGTACAGCTGGATGTGGGCACCCATCTGGTTGAGCGCGGAGGTGAAGCCGAGACGGGACTCGTAGACCGTCTCGTGGATGATCGAGAGGCCGGTGGCCTGGGTGAGGGCGACCACCAGCGGCTGCTGCCAGTCCGTCTGGAAGCCCGGGTGGACGTCCGTTTCGAGCGCGATGGACTTCAACTGGCCGCCGGGGTGCCAGAACCGGATGCCCTGGTCGTCGATCTCGAAGGCACCGCCCACCTTCCGGTAGGTGTTCAGGAACGTCATCATCGAGCGTTGCTGTGCGCCGTGGACGTAGATGTTGCCCTCGGTCGCCAGTGCCGCGGACGCCCAGGAGGCGGCCTCCAGACGGTCCGGCAGGGCGCGGTGGTTGTAGCCGCCGAGGCTGTCCACACCGGTGATGCGGATGGTGCGGTCGGTGTCCATCGCGATGATGGCGCCCATCTTCTGCAGCACGCAGATGAGGTCCTCTATCTCCGGCTCCACGGCCGCGTTCGAGAGCTCGGTGACGCCTTCGGCGAGCACGGCGGTCAGCAGGACCTGCTCGGTCGCGCCGACGGACGGGTACGGCAGCCGGATCTTCGTGCCGCGCAGCCGCTGCGGCGCCTCCAGGTACTGCCCGTCCGCGCGCTTCTCGATCCGCGCGCCGAACTGCCGCAGCACCTCGAAGTGGAAGTCGATCGGGCGGCCGCCGATGTCGCAGCCGCCGAGACCCGGGATGAAGGCGTGGCCGAGGCGGTGCAGCAGCGGACCGCAGAAGAGGATGGGGATGCGTGAAGAACCCGCGTGGGCGTCGATGTCGGCGACGTTCGCGCTCTCGACGTGCGAGGGGTCCATCACCAGTTCGCCCGGCTCCTCACCCGGACGGACCGTCACCCCGTGCAGTTGCAGCAGGCCGCGTACGACACGCACGTCACGGATGTCCGGAACGTTGCGCAGTCGACTCGGCGAGCTGCCCAGGAGGGCGGCGACCATGGCCTTCGGTACGAGGTTCTTCGCACCGCGGACACGGATCTCACCCTCCAGCGGGGTTCCGCCGTGGACAAGCAGGACATCGTCGTTGACGGTCATGTATCTCGCGTTCCGATGAGTGGGGCAGGGCCAGAAGGGAAAGGGTAATCGCCGCCTACCCCCCTTCTGTAAGCCCAAGTACCGCTCAGCTCCGTCATAGCTCTGTCACAACACGAACGGTTCCCTGTCGGGCACATGGGGTCACCGCCCCTCGCGCGTGCCCCCGGCATGCATCCGTCCGCCTGAGCTGCATTCCCCCTCCTTACGCGGATTGCCTCCCCACACCGACGGCAGATGCGGGATCATGTCTGGCATGACCGAGGTGTCCTCGCTCACAGGGCGGTTGCTCGTGGCAACGCCCGCCCTGGCGGACCCGAACTTCGACCGTGCGGTGGTGCTCCTTCTCGACCACGACGAGGAGGGCTCCCTCGGTGTCGTCCTCAACCGCCCCACCCCGGTGGACGTCGGTGACATCCTGGAGGGCTGGGCGGACCTGGCCGGCGAGCCCGGCGTCGTCTTCCAGGGCGGTCCGGTCTCCCTGGACTCGGCTCTCGGAGTCGCCGTCATCCCCGGCGGCTCCTCCGTCGACGGGGCTCCGCTCGGCTGGCGCCGGGTGCACGGCGCGATCGGACTCGTCGACCTGGAGGCCCCGCCCGAGCTGCTCGCCTCGGCCGTCGGGTCCCTGAGGATCTTCGCGGGATACGCGGGCTGGGGCCCGGGCCAGCTGGAGGACGAGCTCACGGAGGGCGCCTGGTACGTCGTGGAGTCGGAGCCCGGCGACGTCTCGTCCCCGTCCCCGGAGAGACTCTGGCGCGAGGTCCTGCGCCGCCAGCGCAACGAGCTCGCGATGGTGGCCACCTATCCGGACGACCCTTCGCTCAACTGATGCGTGTGAGCTTCAGTACCCTTGGCTGTTATGAGCACTCTTGAGCCCGAGCGCGGGACTGGTACGGGGACCCTCGTAGAGCCGACGCCACAGGTGTCCCACGGCGACGGCGACCACGAGCGCTTCGCCCACTACGTCCAGAAGGACAAGATCATGGCGAGCGCCCTCGACGGCACCCCCGTCGTGGCGCTCTGCGGCAAGGTCTGGGTGCCGGGCCGCGACCCGAAGAAGTACCCCGTGTGTCCCATGTGCAAGGAGATCTACGACTCCATGGGCGCCGGCGGTGGCGACAACGGCAAGGGCGGCGACAAGTAGGAGCCCTGCTCTCGATCTGAGTTCCGCGAGGCCCTCGGGGCGCGTTTCGGCGCGCTCCGAGGGCCTTTGTGTGTCACGAAGTGGTTGAGACCTCTTGTGGACATGTTCATGTAGTCCTTAGGCTCCGGGCGTTGTACAGAGCGAAACAGTCATTGCATATGTTGCAACGCACACGCTCGGAGGATCTCCCCCCATGAAGCTCCCCTCCCGCCTCGCCGCACTCCTCGCGGCAGCCGCGGTCGTCACCGCCTGTGCCCCCCAGACCTCCACCAACTCCTCCTCCGAGAAGGACGACAAGAGCGGCACCCTGCGCGTCTGGCTCTTCCAGGAGGTCGGCAACAAGCCCAAGGAGAAGGTCGTCGACTCCGTGGTCGCCGCCTTCGAGAAGGCCCACAACGGCACCAAGGTGGACGTCGAGTACATCCCCATCGACACCCGCGCCCAGCGCGTCAAGGCCGCCTTCAACGACCCCAAGTCCGCGCCGGACGTGATGGAGTTCGGCAACACGGACACCGCGGGCTACGTCAAGGACGGCGGACTCCTCGACGTCACCAAGGAGTTCGGCGCCTGGAGCGAGGCGAAGGACACCGACCCGACCGCGAAGACGTCCGTCACGGTCGACGGCAAGATCTACGGCGCCCCCTTCTACGTAGGCGTCCGCGCCCTGTACTACCGCACGGACGTCTTCAAGGACCTGGGCCTCGAACCCCCGAAGACCATGGCCGAGTTGGCGACGACCGCCCGCAAGATCCGCGCCGCGAAGCCGGACCTGTACGGCCTGGTGGTCGGCGGGGCCTACACGTACGGGGCGATGCCCTTCGTCTGGGCCAACGGCGGCGAACTCGCCACCGGCAAGAACGGCTCCTACGCCTCCGCCATCGAGAGCGCGGACGCCCAGAAGGGCGTCAAGGCGTACACCTCCCTCTTCACCGACGACAACTGTCCCGCCGCCAAGTGCGCGGGCATGGGCGGCAACGACACGATCACCGCGTTCGCCGCGGGCAAGGCGGGGATGGCGCTCGGGGGCGACTTCAGCCATACGGCGGTGGAGGCCGGGAAGGTCAAGGGCGAGTACGGGGTGGTGCCGCTGCCGGGGGTGACGGCGGGCTCGATCGCGCCGGCCTTCGCGGGCGGCAACAACATCGGGGTCCTCAAGAGCACGTCCCACCGCACACTCGCCGTCGATCTGATGGAGCAACTCACTTCGAAGAAGACGCAGGCGTCGATGTTCGACGCGATGGGCTTCCTGCCGACGTTCGCGGACGTACGGTCCCAGGTCGCGGCGAAGGCGCCGTATGTGAAGCCCTTCGCGCAGACACTGGCGGCGGGCACGAAGTTCGTGCCCGCCTCGCCCGCCTGGTCGCAGATCGACTCACAGCTGGTGCTGCCGACGATGCTGCAGGAGGTCATCAGCGGGAAGAAGGACGTGGCGGCGGCCTCGAAGGAAGCGGCGAAGAAGATGAACGCCGCGTTCAGCTCTGTGGGTTGAGCCTGTGAACCTGCGTACCGACCTCCGCTGGACCCCCTGGCTCTATCTCGCCCCCGCCCTGATCCTCCTCGGCGGCCTGCTCCTCTACCCCATCTACCAGCTCGGCCTGATCTCGTTCTTCCACTACACCCAGGCCCAGGTCAGCGGCGGCGAACCCACCACCTTCGAGGGCTTCGGCAACTACAGCGAGCTCTTCTCCGACTCCGAGTTCTGGCAGGTGCTCCTCGCCACCGTCCTCTTCGCGTCCGCCTGCGTCGTCTCCACGCTCGCCGTCGGCTGCGCGCTCGCCGTGCTGCTCACGCGCGTGCGTGCCGTGCCGCGGCTGGCGTTGATGCTGGCCGCGCTCGGGGCGTGGGCGACACCCGCGGTGACGGGCTCGACGGTGTGGCTGTTCCTCTTCGACCCCGACTTCGGGCCGGTGAACCGCGTCCTCGGCCTCGGCGACCACTCATGGACATACGGCCGCCTCAGCGCCTTCTTCCTCGTGCTGCTCGAAGTGGTGTGGTGCTCCTTCCCGTTCGTGATGGTCACGGTGTACGCCGGTATCCGCGCCGTACCGAGTGAGGTGCTGGAGGCCGCGGCCCTCGACGGCGCCTCGCAGTGGCGGATCTGGCGCTCCGTGCTGGCGCCGATGCTGCGGCCGATCCTGACCGTCGTCACCATCCAGTCGGTGATCTGGGACTTCAAGGTCTTCACGCAGATCTACGTCATGACGAACGGCGGCGGCATCGCCGGGCAGAACCTCGTCCTGAACGTCTACGCCTACCAACAGGCGTTCGCTTCCTCGCAGTACGGCCTCGGCTCGGCGGTCGGCGTCGTGATGCTGCTGATCCTGCTGGCCGTGACGCTGGTGTATCTGCGGCTGCTGCGGAGGCAGGGGGAGGAGCTGTGACCCGGGTGAACCCTGTTGTCCTGCGGACCAGATGGCTGCCTGACGCCGCGGCGCTCGTCGTCGCCGTGGTGGTCGCCTTCCCGCTGTACTGGATGGTGCTCGGCGCCTTCAAACCGGCCGGTGAGATCGAGTCGAGCGAGCCCCGGCCGTGGACGACGTCCCCTTCTCTGGATTCCTTCCGGCGCGTGTTCGGACAGCAGGATTTCGGTCGGTATTTCGTCAACAGCCTTGTCGTGGCGGGCAGTGTGGTGATCGTCTCGGCGCTGGTCGCGTTTCTCGCCGCGACCGCCGTCGCACGATTCCGCTTCCGCTTCCGGACCACCTTGCTGATCATGTTCCTGGTGGCCCAGATGGTGCCCGTGGAAGCCCTCACCATCCCCCTGTTCTTCCAGATGCGGGACTTCGGTCTGCTGAACACGCTGGGCTCGCTGATCCTGCCCCACATCGCCTTCTCGCTGCCCTTCGCGATCTGGATGCTGCGGGGGTTTGTGAAGGGGGTGCCGGAGGCCTTGGAGGAGGCCGCGTACCTCGACGGGGCGAGCCGTGGGCGATTCCTGTGGCAGATCCTTTTCCCGCTCGTCTTCCCGGGCCTTGTGGCCACGAGCGTGTTCTCCTTCATCTCGGCCTGGAACGACTTCCTGTTCGCCAAGTCGTTCATCATCAGCGACACGTCCCGGTCGACCCTGCCGATGGCGCTGCTGGTGTTCTACAAGCCGGACGACCCGGACTGGGGAGGCGTGATGGCGGCTTCCACGGTGATGACGATTCCGGTGCTGGTGTTCTTCGTACTCGTACAGCGACGGCTGGTCTCCGGGCTGGGCGGAGCGGTTAAGGACTGACGTGACTTCAGAGACGGAACTGATTCCGGCACCCCGCAGCGTGGTCGCCGGTTCCGGCGAGGTGCGGCTGACGGCGCGCTCCCAGCTCTACGCCGGCACCGGGGTGGAGGGCGTCGGCCGCTGGCTGCGCACGGTCCTCGGGCAGGCCACCGGCCTGCCCCTGCGCGAGGGACGGGCACTCGACGACACCGACGGCGACGGCATCGGGCTCCGACTCGACCGTGGACTCGGCCCCGAGGAGTACCGTCTCGTCATCGATTCGACCGGTGTCCTCATCGCGGGGGGCAGCCCGGCCGGTGTCTTCTGGGGCGCCCAGACACTGCGCCAGCTCCTCGGTCCCGACGCCTACCGCAAAGCCCCGGTCGACCTCGACCGCACCTGGGCCGTGCCGCACGTCACCGTCCACGACGCGCCCCGCTTCCGCTGGCGGGGCCTCATGCTCGACGTGGCCCGGCACTTCATGCCCAAGGAAGGCGTCCTGCGCTACCTCGACCTGATGGCCGCGCACAAACTCAACGTCTTCCACTTCCACTTGACGGACGACCAGGGCTGGCGGATCGAGATCAAGCGGTACCCCCGGCTGACCGAGGTCGGCTCATGGCGGGCGCGTACCAAATTCGGCCACCGGGCCTCTCCGCTCTGGGAGGAGAAGCCGCACGGTGGCTACTACACCCAGGACGACATCCGGGAGATCGTCGCCTACGCCGCCGAGCGGCATATCACCGTCGTCCCCGAAATCGACGTACCGGGACACTCGCAGGCCGCCATCGCCGCGTACCCGGAACTCGGCAACACCGACGTCATCGACACCACCGCCCTTACCGTCTGGGACAACTGGGGGATCTCCGCAAACGTACTGGCCCCCACTGACAACACGCTGCGCTTCTACGAGGGAGTCTTCGAGGAACTGCTCGATCTCTTCCCCTCGGAGTTCGTTCACGTCGGGGGTGACGAATGCCTCAAGGACCAGTGGAAGCAGTCGCCCACCGCGCAGGCCCGTATCGAGGAACTCGGGCTCACGGACGAGGACGGGTTGCAGGCGTGGTTCATCGGCCACTTCGACAAGTGGCTGACCGCGCGCGGGCGTCGGCTCATCGGCTGGGACGAGATCCTGGAGGGCGGGCTCGCGGACGGGGCCGCCGTCTCCTCGTGGCGGGGTTACGCCGGCGGGGTGGCCGCCGCCCGGGCCGGGCACGACGTCGTCATGTGCCCCGAGCAGTACGTGTACTTGGACCACCGTCAGGACGCGGGCGCCGACGAGCCGGTCCCCATCGGGTACGTCCGCACCCTGGAGGACGTCTACCGCTTCGAGCCCGTTCCGGCGCAGTTGACGCCGAGTGAGGCCGGACATGTCCTCGGTACGCAGGCCAACGTGTGGACCGAGGTGATGGAGGACCACACGCGCGTGGACTACCAGACCTTCCCGAGGCTCGCGGCGTTCGCCGAGGTGGCGTGGAGTTCCCTGCCGGCCCCCGGGGAGCGTGACCTCGCCGGGTTCGAGCGGCGTATGGCCGTCCACTACGGGCGACTCGACGCCCTGGGCGTCGGGTACCGGCCACCGGCCGGACCGCACCCGTGGCAGCGGCGGCCGGGAGTGCCGGGCCGCCCGATCGAGGGCGCGCCCCCGAACAGGTAGCGCACGAACGGGCAGCCCGCGAACAGGTAACCGGCCGTCCCGAACGGACACTGGAAAAACGTCGTATGCATCACCGAAGAGTGGCAAATCGCGCGCACCGGTAATGCCGTGCGAAAACGGACCATCTCCCTGGTGGCGGGGGCGAATGCCTCGTAGTGGACCCCCGTCTTCGGGTGCCTCGAAGATGTGCCAGAGTTGCCACGTCCGCCCTGTCAGCACGTACCGTACGGCAACACAGGTGGGACCAGGTGGGGCAGCGGGAAGGGGCAGCCGGTTTGACCACGCACGCACCGCAGGCGGCGCAGTCCGTCACGCTGCCCACGACGCTGGACGAGGCCGTGGCGGCGCTCGCCGCCGTGCCCACCGCCGTGCCCGTGGCGGGCGGCACCGACCTCATGGCCGCCGTCAACTCGGGACAGCTCAGGCCCGCCGCGCTGGTCGGGCTCGGGCGGATCAGCGAGATCCGCGGCTGGCAGTACCAGGACGGTCACGCGCTGCTCGGCGCCGGCCTCACGCACGCGCGCATGGGCCGCCCCGACTTCGCGGCCCTCATCCCGGCGCTCGCCGCCGCCGCGCGCGCCGCGGGCCCGCCGCAGATCCGCAACGCGGGCACCCTGGGCGGCAACATCGCCACGGCCGCGCCCACCGGAGACGCGCTGCCGGTGCTGGCCGCCCTGGAGGCGACACTGATCATCGCGGGCCCGGGCGGAGCCCGCCGGGAGATCCCGGTGTCGCACCTGCTGGCCGGTGTGGACATGCTGCGCGGCGGCGAACTCATCGGGTACGTGCGCGTGCCCCTGCTGCACGCGCCGCAGGTCTTCCTGAAGGCGACCGGCCGCACCGGACCGGGCCGCGCGATGGCTTCCGTCGCGCTGGTCCTCGACCCGGCGCGACGCGGCGTGCGCTGCGCCGTCGGTGCCATAGCGCCGATGCCGCTGCGCCCCCTGGACGCCGAGCAGTGGGTCGCCCGGCTCATCGACTGGGACAACAACCGCACGATCGTCCCCGAGGCGCTGCATGCCTTCGGGGAGTACGTCGCCGCGGCCTGCATTCCCGATCCGGCCCCGGAGCCGGACGGCACCGTACCGACGCTTCCGCCCGCCGTACTGCACCTGCGGCGCACCGTCGCCGCGCTGGCCCGACGAGCACTGGGGAGGGCGCTGTCGTGACCGACGACCAGCACGGAGAGGACACCACGCCCCAGAGCGGGGGCCGCTGGGACCCGCTGCCCCAGGGCGACTACGACGACGGTGCGACCGCCTTCGTGAAGCTCCCCGAAGGCGGCATCGACGCGCTCCTCGCCTCCACCGACAGCCCGCTGGCCGCGCGCGGCCACGGCTACGTCCCGCCGCAGATAACGCCGACGCCCGGGGCCGATCCCGCGGGCAACGGCGCCTGGGCGGCCCCCGCCGACGGCGCCCACTGGCCCGACCCCAACGCCGTGCCCCACAGCGCCGGGAACGACCAGTTCACGTACAACCCCGCGGCCACCCAGCAGTGGGCCTACGAGGAGCCGCCCGCTCCGGAGGCCGCCCCCGCGCCGGGTCACGACGTGACCGGCCAGTGGTCGATCCCCGTGGCCGACGGCGACCTCCCGGACGAATCGGGCGAGTTCACCACGTCGTCCCTGGTCCAGCAGTGGGGCGGCACCCCTCCGGCGACCCTCCCGGGCGGCGCCCCCGCCCCGTGGGCGACGGAGGCGGCGGGACAGCCGTGGGGGCAGCAGGACACCGGGACGCCGGGAGCCGAGGGCGAGGCCGGACAGGTCCACGGGGCGGCTGCGGGGGCGGGGATCGCCCCTGGGCAGACGCACGAGCCGACCGGCGGGCAGACGTTCGGGGGGCAGGCCGGCACCGGCCACGCGCACGTGCGGGCGCCGGAGACCGGGCAGGTCCACGGGCACACCGGTGCGTTCCCGGTGGACGTCGAGCACGGTCATGAGGCGACCTCCGGGACCGGGCACGCGCGCGACCACGCGCCGGATGCCGACGAGGCGCAGGGCCGGTCCACGCCGCGTACCGCCACCGAGCAGGGCGGACACGCGCCGGCGCACGACGGCGAGCGGCCGCAGGCCGCCCAGTCACCGACGGCCGAGTACACCGGACAGCCCGGTACGGGTGGGCACACGGTCGGTGGAACGCGTCGCCCGCTCGGAGGCGGACACACCACCGAAGGCGCGGGTGGGCCCTTCGCGGGCGAGCACGTCACCGGGAGCACGGACGGGGCCCGTACCGCCGACCACCCCGCCCGACTCCGTGCCACCGAGCACGCGGATCCCTACGCCTCCGCGTCCGACGCCGCCATCGACGCCTCACAGGCCGTCCACGAGGCCCGTGAGGCCGCCGGGGTGGCCGAGCGCGCCCGAGGGCCCGTAGAGGCCGCTGAGAGGGCCGTAGAGGCGCTCGCTGGGGCCGCGGAGGGCGCGGACGGTGTGCCCGGGGCACGGGACGCGGAGGAGTCCGCTCCCCCGGCGACCGGTTCCGCCGCCGACGGGCCCGCGTCCGCCGACCCCAACGGCCCGGATTCCGCCGCCGTTTCGGCCCACCCGGACTCCGACGCCGGCCAGGACGACGCCGCCACCCCCGAGGCCTCCGAGGACCCCGGCCCCCCGCCCTCCGGCGAAGAACACCCCCTCGCCTCCTACGTCCTGCGCGTCAACGGCGTGGAACGCCCCGTCTCCGACGCGTGGATCGGCGAGTCGCTGCTGTACGTGCTGCGGGAGCGCCTCGGGCTCGCCGGCGCCAAGGACGGCTGCTCGCAGGGCGAGTGCGGGGCCTGCAACGTGCAGGTCGACGGGCGCCTCGTCGCCTCCTGCCTCGTACCCGCCGTGACCGCGGCCGGCAGTGAGGTCCGTACCGTCGAGGGGCTCGCCGAGGACGGCCGGCCGTCGGACGTGCAGCGTGCCCTCGCCCGGTGCGGAGCGGTCCAGTGCGGCTTCTGCGTGCCCGGCATGGCGATGACCGTGCACGACCTGCTGGAGGGCAACCCGGCGCCGACCGAGCTGGAGACCCGCCAGGCCCTGTGCGGCAACCTGTGCCGCTGCTCCGGCTACCGGGGCGTCGTGGACGCCGTCCAGGAGGTCGTCGCCGAACGCGAGGCGCACTCCGCCGAACACGACGGCGACGAGGCGCGTATTCCTCATCAGGCGGGCCCGGGAGCCGGCGGGGTCCACTCGTCGGCGTTCGAGGCACCCGGGGCCATGAACCCTGGTCCCGCCGGACCGCACGACCAGGCGTACGGACAGGACGGAGGCCAGGCGTGAGCAACGAAGCCGCCACCGCGACCACCGCCGCGGAGGCAGCACCCGCCCCCGAGTCGCTGCCGCACGGGCTCGGCGCGTCCCTGCCGGCCGCCGACGCCCGCGCCAAGACCGAGGGCACCTTCCCGTACGCGGCCGACCTGTGGGCCGAGGGCCTGCTGTGGGCCGCCGTGCTGCGCTCCCCGCACCCGCACGCGCGCATTGTGGACATCGACACATCCCACGCGCGGGAGATGCCCGGTGTCCGGGCCGTCGTCACGCACGAGGACGTCCCGGGCGCGGCCCGCTACGGCCGTGGCAAGCCCGACCGCCCGGTCTTCGCCTCCGAGGTCGTACGCCACCACGGCGAGCCCATCGCCGCCGTCGCCGCCGACCATCCCGACACCGCGCGCATGGCCGCCGCGGCCATCATGGTCGAGTACGAGATCCTCGACCCGGTCACCGACCCCGAGCAGGCGTTCGAGGCCGAGCCGCTGCACCCCGACGGCAACCTGATCCGCCACATCCCGCTGCGCCACGGCGACCCGGACGCGGCCGGCGAGATCGTCGTCGAGGGCCTGTACCGCATCGGCCGCCAGGACCCGGCCCCCATCGGCGCCGAGGCCGGCCTCGCAGTCCCGCGCCCCGACGGCGGCGTGGAGCTCTACCTGGCCTCCACCGACCCGCACGCCGACCGCGACACGGCCGCCGCCTGCTACGGCCTCGAACCCGAGCGCGTCAAGATCGTCGTCACCGGCGTCCCCGGCGCCACCGCCGACCGCGAGGACCAGGGCTTCCAACTCCCGCTCGGCCTGCTGGCGTTGAAGACGCAGTGCCCGGTCAAGCTCACCGCGACGCGCGAAGAGTCCTTCCTGGGGCACGCGCACCGGCATCCGACCCTGCTGAGGTACCGCCACCACGCCGACGCCGTCGGCAAGTTGGTGAAGGTCGAGGCGCAGATCCTGCTGGACGCCGGCGCCTACGCCGACACCTCCTCCGAGGCCCTGGCCGCCGCCGTCGGCTTCGCCTGCGGCCCCTACGTCGTCCCGAACGCCTTCATCGAGGGCTGGGCCGTACGCACCAACAATCCGCCCTCCGGGCACGTACGCGGCGAGGGCGCCATGCAGGTGTGCGCCGCCTACGAGGCCCAGATGGACAAGCTGGCCAAGAAGCTGGGCGTCGACCCCGCCGAACTGCGCCTGCGCAACGCCCTGGCCACCGGTGACGTACTCCCGACCGGCCAGACGGTGACGTGCCCCGCGCCGGTCGCCGAACTGCTGCAGGCCGTACGGGACTTCCCGCTGCCCGCGCTCCCCAAGGACACCCCCGAGGACGAGTGGCTGCTGCCCGGCGGCCCCGAGGGCGCGGGCGAACCGGGCGCGGTGCGCCGGGGCGTGGGCTACGGCCTGGGCATGGTGCACATGCTCGGCGCCGAGGGCGCGGACGAGGTCTCCACGGCGACCGTGAAGGTCCAGGACGGCGTGGCGACGGTCCTGTGCGCGGCGGTCGAGACCGGCCAGGGCTTCACCACACTCGCCCGCCAGATCGTCCAGGAGACGCTCGGCATCGACGAGGTGCACGTCGCCCCCGTGGACACCGACCAGCCCCCGGCCGGCGCGGGCAACCGCAGCCGCCACACCTGGGTGTCGGGCGGCGCGGTCGAACGAGCGGCCAAGATGGTCCGCACACAGTTGTTGCAGCCCCTGGCGCACAAGTTCGGCATGTCGACGGAGCTGCTCCAGATCACCGACGGCAAGATCACCTCGTACGACGGAGTCCTGTCGACCACCGTCACCGAGGCCATGGACGGCAAGGAGCTGTGGGCGACCGCCCAGTGCCGCCCGCACCCCACCGAGCCGCTCGACGAGGCCGGCCAGGGCGACGCCTTCGTCGGCATGGCCTTCTGCGCGATCCGCGCGGTCGTCGACGTCGACATCGAGCTCGGTTCGGTACGGGTCGTGGAACTGGCGCTCGCCCAGGACGTCGGCCGCGTGCTCAACCCGGCCCAGCTGGCCGCGCGTATCGAGGCGGGAGTGACCCAGGGCGTGGGCATCGCGTTGACGGAGAACCTGCGCACCGCGCGCGGGTTGATCCGTCACCCGGACCTCACCGGCTACTCGCTGCCGACGGCCCTGGACGCGCCGGACATCCGGATCGTCAAGCTCGTCGAGGAGCGCGATGTCGTCGCGCCCTTCGGGGCGAAGGCGGTCAGCGCGGTGCCGGTGGTCACCTCCCCGGCGGCCATCGCGTCCGCCGTACGGGCCGCGACCGGCCGCCCCGTGAACCGGCTGCCGATCCGCCCGCAGGCGGCGGTGGTGACGGACCGGTCCTGAAGTCCTGATGCCCGGAAGTTCGGAAGTCCTGAAGCCCCGAAGTCCTGATCTCCTGATCTCCTGATCTCCATGGACGGGGTCGTTCTCATCACCGGCGTGATGGCGTCCGGGAAGTCGACGGTGGCGCAGGCGCTGGCCGAACGGCTGCCGCGGGCGGCACATGTGCGTGGGGACCTCTTCCGGCGGATGGTCGTGTCCGGCCGGGAGGAGTACGTGCCCGGGGCCGACGGTGGTGAGGGCGAGGCCCAACTCCGACTGAGGTACCGGCTGTCGGCGGCGACCGCGGACGCGTACGCGGAGGCCGGATTCACGGCGGTGGTCCAGGACGTGGTGCTGGGCGAGAAGCTGACCGCGTACGTCGACCTGATCCGCACCCGCCCGCTGCGTGTCGTGGTCCTGGCGCCGAGGCCGGAGGCGGTCGCGGCACGGGAGACGGGGCGGGCGAAGTCGGGATACGGCGCGTGGACTGTGGCGGACCTGGACCGGGAGCTGCGGGCCCGGACACCTCGCCTCGGCCTGTGGCTGGACAGCTCGGACCTGACCGTGGGAGAGACGGTCGAGGCGATTCTCGCGGGAAGGCAACGGGCGAGGGTGCGTTGAGCGTCCTGTGATGCGGGGCCGTTGTCAGTGGCGAGGCGTAGTGTTCTGGTCAGTGGGGAACGGCCGCCGGGCCCGCCCGGGAGACGGCGTGTGGTGGGCCGTGCTCCGCGTGGGGTCTGTGAGCAGGAACATCCGGGGGAACAGATGAGCACGACCGACATCGCCGCCATGGCGATCACCTTCACCGAGGACCAACTCGATCCGTACGTCACGCACGCGCCGACCCGGGACTGGCTGACGGGGCCCGGGCTGCCGGGCGACGGCGCCCTGTTGACGTTCGCGGCGCTGCGCACCGCCGGCCTGCGCACCCTGGCCGAAGCCACCGACGGCGGCCCGGACCTGGCCCAGGAGCTGCGGGACCGGCTGGTGATAGGGGAGTTGCTCGCGCCGGCCGGCATGGCGGCGGAGTCGATCCTCCTCGACGGCGGCACGGGCGAGATCAGCACGGCGTACCTGTTCGAGCTGATGGAGAACCGCCCGCTGGCCCCCTCCCTGGAGGTGCTGGTGCGGTTCGCCCGGGTCACCGAGGAACTGGCCGATCTACGAGGGCAGTTCGCGTCCTTCGCCGGCCGGCACGGCACGGAGGCGGCCGCCGAGGCGTCCCGCCGCCTGCTGGCCCTGTTCGAGCAGGACACGGACGGCGAGGTCCCTCCGTACTGGAAGGCGGCGGCCCTGATCCGCCCCCTGGCCCTGGCCACCACTCGCGGCACGACCTCCGGTCTCACCCTGGACATCCCCGCCCGCGTCCTGGACCAGGAGTTCGGTCACGCCCGCGTGGCCCGCTTCGAGGACGTCGACTTCCCGTCCGCCCTCACCCACGAGCCGACCCGCCGCTTCCTGCGCGAGACGGGCCTGCCGGAGACCACGATCCTCTTCCAGCTGGACACGGACGTCCCGCTCCAGCCCCTCTCGGAGTACGCGGCGGACGACCGCACCGCCACCACCTCCCCCTTCGAACTCCCGCCCCGCGCGGATCACTTGATCCGCCTGGGCCACCTGGTCGAGGACAACAGCCTGGTGGTGGACGGCGCGACCGGCGAGGTCCTGAACTGGCACGAGCCCGAGGCGAAGCTGTACCCGTTGAACACGGACGTCTCCACCCTCGCCTTCACCCTCTGGCTCCACCACCGCGAGCGGGAGATAGACAAGTACCTCTCCCACGAACTCACCACCCACGCCTACGACCAACTGGCCGCGACCATGCTCCAGGTCCTGTCCTCGGTCGACCCCACGGCCACCACGACGTCCGCCGACTGGCACTACTGGACCGAGGCGTTTCGGGACGAGGCGGGCGGGGTCCTGTGACGGACGGGCCCGCACCCGAGCCCGTCACGGTCCGTCCGGCCGAACCGGACGACTTACCGGCGGTGGCGGACCTGCGCTGGCGCTGGGTCACGGAGAACACCGACACCAACACCGACAAAGACGTCGACACAGGCACAGGCACAGAAACCGACACACCGCCGACCGCCGAACACGACGACTTCGTAAGGCACTTCACTGGGCGGCGCATGTATTGATCGCGGTCGTCGATGAGGTGCGGGGTCACCCTCCACTCCGCCGACGAGCTGCGTGGTTGCGGCCGTCGTTGGTCGTTGCTGGTCGTCGTTGGCCAGCCTCGGACGGCCCATTGCGCGTAACACTCACCAATGCGGATCTTTGCCTGTCGGTCGGGCACCAGGTCCAGAAAACCGGACAGCGCGGCCGCGTCCGCCAGCGGGACCGGCGCGGCAGTCCGGGCGAGTTGGGCCAGCGCGGTGGGTATGAGGGAAGCTGCAGGAGCAGGTACGGGCTCGCCAGGTGTTCATGGGACTTCGACACTCACATGATCACTGAGACGTGCCTGCACTGCGTCCGCCCCCTGCCTGAACCGGGAAGTCCCCTCCAAGGCCGGGCCAGCACGGCACTCCGGACGAAACGTGATCATGCAATGGCCCCTGCCTGGAGTACGGACACGCCAAAGCAGTTTCTGAAAAGTGAGGGATCTCTCGGTTACCTAATACACAAAGGACGCCCGTAATCGGAATCGACGGGCACCCTACGCGACTCGCTCCCTTCTGTGGGACCGCGCAACTCGCGATGCATTGATCAAGGAAACCGCCCCTAAATAGGTTAGGCCCCGGACGCCGAAGGCAACTTACCTTCTTACCGGGATTGCGTTCTGCGGGAACTGCCGCGAGAAGGCACACATCAGTGGGGATAAGTGAGTCATGGAGAAAAGCGCATACTGCTACAATGCACGGGTGCGCGGGGTCCTTGCATCAAAGAATTGCAAGCCTGCGCCCGTAATTAATTGCGAGCTACTTGACCGCGAGGTGGAGAATTTGTTTCTCTCCAGGTACGGCAGTGGACAACTCATGAATCGGTGATACGATCCCGGCACCGGGTACGCCTCTCGTAATCGCATAGCTTGAGGCGGACCGTAAACGTCTTCTCGACGACCGATCAGCAGGTCTGTACGACTCCGACGCTGACGCAGAGTGGTACCGCAAGTAGTAATGCGTGAATGGGGCGGGAAATATCTGAGTTGAAGAAGTCTCCCGAACGGCCAGCAGGCATGCACTTGGCACCCACTGGAATAACGCCAGAGACAACGTGGCCCGACGTGAGCTCCTGAGCGGGTCTGATGTGCGCGTGGAGATCTTCCGCCCGAGCGCCAAAGAGCGCACTCGGATTACAGGAGCCGACATCCACTCTCAGGCTGCGTAGAATCGCACAAGTGAGCCCCGACATGATGCAGCACAGCACGTCGGGACTCTGCCACCGCCGAACCCTATAACGTGCTGAGCGAGCCACGGAAAGGACGCAGACTTGCCAAGGATTCTTCTCGAATTACACAAGGCATTGAGACTCGATACCGGAAAGCCCTCTACTCATGCGCTTTATCTTCACTCACCGAAAAACGTTCAATATCCCAAGACTTATATCTCCACATGGTGTACTCATTACCCCATGCTCTGACTGATCGATATCGTCTCGGCCGTGCACCAAGTAGACCTCAACTTTCACACAGCCGCGTTGAGTGGAAATCATATTACCCCGCGCTCTCGCCGGATCTGTCGGATACAGTTTATAATTCAAGTGCTTACGCGTTACGGGTCGACTCATTTCAACGTAAAGAGTCCATCCCGAAGGAACTGTGCGCCCTTCATCGAATAGAATGACTGGCCAAACCATGAATTGGCATCCCGGGCGCGTCGACTCCGACTTCTGAAGTTCAACATGTCCAATTGTCAGTTTTCCGGTCGGGCTTTTCAAGGCCGTTCTGGTACCTGGGACCGTAATCGGATTTGGAGGATTAGCGCACTTGGCGCTCGGGTCGCTGAGTCCCCCGCGTTCACTCTTTCCACCCTCCGGATCTTTCCCATCCAAGTCAGTTTCGGTCTGCGGCCGAGTATCGTCAGACGTGTGGTATCAGACATAGAGGCCATTCGCGGCGACAAATAGTAAGAATATGAAAGCTATGACAACGAAGAAGGAATCAAGACCTTTCCATCTAGGCTGATACCCAAGTGTCGCCGTCCCTTTGCGGGACACCCGGTTCTCCATTGCGTAGGCCAAAGTCAACATGCCCAGCGGCAGTGAAGTGGCGCGACCAGACCCGCCAGGTGCACGCGGAATGCCTAGAACCGGGCTGCTTCCTCGGTGTGCCGGACGTCATCACGACCAACCCGAGCCTGGGCCGCTCGCGCTGGTGCGTACCGATGAACGGCCCCGGCAACCTGTGCAGCCCAGAGGCCGTCTCACAGCTCGTCGCGTACGGCCGGCACCAGCTCGCGGAGGCGACGGCCGGTGAATAACACGCCGCTACCTGTCGACGCCGACACGATCCACCACACCTACGAGTCCGTGCTGTTGAGCATCCGCCTGCCGACCGGAGACGCGCTGGACACCCTGAACGAGACGCTTCAGGGACACGTGCAGCTCCTGGCACCTGAGGTACGGGACCTCTCGCCCCGCATGCCAGGCGAGACCCGGCGTACAGCGGTCCATATCCTCGTGCGCACGTCTCACCTCCTGAAAGAGACCACGGGCTCCCCGACCGCCCAACTCACCGAAACGTACGACCTCGCAGTCACGGCCCGCGCCCTGCTGACCCTGTACCTGCGCCCCGGGCCGCTCGGTTCACCGACCGCCGAGGGCGAGATCGCCGAGCAGATTGGCCAACGCCTGTGCGGCGTCTGCTGGGAACCGATCGAAGACGACGAGCCGTACGAGCGGCGCCCATTCGACAGCAACTCGGCGGGAGCAATCCACGGCTACGTCCACGTCGAGCCGTGCGTCGATCGGCCGTCCCTGCTCGTGCCGGTGCCCCTCAGGACTCAAGCGCTTGAGCTGCCGCCACTTCCCGCAGCCTCAGGAACGACTCGGCTCGTAAAACCCCTCGTCACGAGCCGCTCAAACGCCCGGGTCACCTCGGCGGGTACGTCTTGTTGGATCATGAAGCCTTGAGCTGGGTAGATCAGCAGCCGTTGAAGAGATCCGACGAGCATGTCGGTGACAAGCCGTGCGTCCTGGATTGAGTCCGCGTACTCCGAGAGCGCCAGGGGAGTCGACGCACTCACGAACTCCACCTCAGGCCAGAGCTTCCGGGCCGTGGCGTAGGCCCGACGTTCCTCATAGGGCTTGCTGACGAGAAGCACGGAGGACACCTTGATTCCGCGCTCTGTGAGCAGGGCGCGGGACAGGGCGATGTTCTGCCCGGTATTCCGGGCATGCGGCTCGACGAGGATGGCGTCCGCGAACACGGCCGTAGCCCGTCCCACCGTCGGGACTGGACCGAGTGGAAAGCTCTCCTGAAGGAGGCGAAGGTGCGGGACGCTCGGCTGCACGACGCGCGCCACACGGCCGCCACAGTCCTACTCATGCTCGGTGTCCCCGAGCGGGCCGTCATGGGTCTCATGGGATGGTCGACCACGGTTATGGCCGCTCGCTATCAGCACATGGTCGACGCAGTGCGCACTGATGTGGCAAGGCAAGTTGACGGGCTGATTTGGAAGTCGGACGGCGACGAACCAGGCGGCGCAAGCGACGAGCCCATTTCGGTGCGGTGAAAGCCACAGGGGGGCATGCGCTCGGGTTGCCGCATGCGCTAGTCTCCGGCGCACGTCAAAAGCTCAGACGTCACAGCCGACATGCCATCACGGGAGTGGTGGCATGTCGGCTGTGCACGCGCCGACACCTCAGACGTCACACATGGCATGCCGTCCCATAGGAGTGGTGGCGTGCAGCAATAGGATGGGAGCTTGCCGTAATGCAAATCGAACGCCGCCTTGGGGTGTCCCCGCGAGAACGCAAGCAGTGCATGACCGAGGCGAACTGCCCGGATATCTTTGAGCTAACCGATGGTAGGTTTGTGATTATCGGCGATGACATCACTGCAGACGTACACTCGCTCCTTCCTGAAGATGCGGGTATTGGCCCGAATGAGCGAGCCGTCGTAATTACACGTGAAACGCTAACGGCGGCCCGGGGTGATATTCCGTCTCTGTGACGCCTATGCGTTCCGGCGCAGTGGAGTGGTGGATGCGGCGGCTTGGTATGCGCGCTCAACGATCACGCGGAATTGCGCTTCCGGGGAGTCTCCAGGTACGCGATTGGGGTCGAATATCCTCTCCCAGAACTCTCGCCACACGGGAACGGTGAAGAGGGCTTGTAGCGCCGACTCGATCACTGCCTCTGAGTAGTCACCTATCTCAAAGGCGAGATAGTGGTAAGAAAGCACCTGGTTGATGTACAGGTATTGCTTCCTTTTTTCCTCTGGGACATCGCCGGATAGGCTTGGCCACGTTGCGGCTAGGTCGGCGTCACTTACAGCGTCGTGCAGAAGCCTAATGTGTACCCCCCGAACCAGTGCCGCAGAAGTGCGATGAATTTCGCTTTTCATTGACCTGGTTTCAGCGCACTGCTCTTGCATTACTCGCTGCTGGCTCTGGAGCACGATGCGTTGCATCTCTGACTCCTTCTCCTGCATGCGCATAGTGCGCGCCATGTAGAAGAGCAGGACGGTTGATGATGCGGCTGCCGCTGCACCAAACGCCTGGCCCGCATTGCTGCTTCGATTTCCCTGCAGGGCGGGTATTTGCACGAGGGCCACGCTGATTAGGACACAGCCTATGCAAGCCAGAGTGATCGTCGCGCAAGATAGGATCACGCGTTTTGCGGCAGCTTGCCACTGTCGCCTGGCCATCCAACCCCCTAGGGCCGTTCCGCTGCCGATATTGTCTCCATTCCTAGGAGGCGGAAAACTCTCGGGGGTGTGTGGCTTATCTTGCAAGAGGGCCGTTTACCTATTTGACTAAAAAAAATGAACGGACACTCCGAGGATCGGTTACCGTGTGGTGTCGAAGTGATGGCAGTTGCGATATGTGCAGGGTCTAACTCCACTTACCTTGCAGAAGTTGCAGGGATGTGGTCGGTACTTTCCTGTGGTGCGTCGCGTAATGCTTCTCTATCTGCAGCGGTGCAGCGTGATGCATCGATGAGACCTGACGTGCGCCTAGCGTTCACGAGGCCGTCGTGCGGCACCGCGTGCGGGTGGCCTGTTGTGCATAGACAACGGATCCTCCGTGACGTCTTGGCGAGGTCGGCGAACTGAGACGGCAACTGAGACGGAGAACCAAAAGGGCGGCACCCTCCCGGGGTACCGCCCTTTCCTTTTACCTGGTCAGGCACTTGAGGCCGTGGCGGGAATTGAACCCACGTACCTCGCTTTGCAGGCGAGTCCCTAAGCCACTCGGGCACACGGCCGTGTCGGGGTGGAGTGTTGGGCTCCGTTCCGAACTCGGTGAGATGACCGTATGGCGGGGTGGGGGAGGGGCTCAAGGGAATCGTGGCGGCTGCAATGGGACTGCCATACGCCGTTCATGAAAGGGGTGCGGTGGGCTTCCGCGGGGGTCCGGTCCGGGCGCGGCGAGACGACCGCAGGGCTTGTGTCGGCGGGCTCGACGTGTGCGGGCGTAAGACCAAGGTCCCAGGTCAGGGGCGACTCCGGACAGGGGTCAAAGCCTGCTGTGCACCTTACTCTGGCGGGCATGACCGTCCTTGGGCCTCGCGACGCCGGTGTCGCGCACGAGATCGCAGGCAGTGTCGACGAGGGGGTGCTGGGGCGGGGCCATCGGGCGCTCAGTGTGGGGATTGTGTCCGTTGTGCTGTTGATCGCCTTCGAGGCGACCGCTGTGGGGACCGCGATGCCTGTGGCGGCTCGGGAGTTGGACGGGGTGTCGCTGTACGCGTTCGCCTTCTCCGGGTACTTCACGACCAGTCTGTTCGGGATGGTGCTCGCCGGGCAGTGGGCGGATCGGCGGGGGCCGGTCGGGGCGTTGACGGCGGGGATCGGGTGCTTCGCGGCGGGGCTGCTGCTGGCCGGGACGGCGTCCGCGATGTGGCTGTTCATCCTGGGGCGGGCCGTGCAGGGGCTCGGCGGGGGGCTGGTGATCGTCGCGTTGTACGTCGTGGTCGGGCGGGCCTACCCCGAGCGGCTGCGGCCGGCGATCATGGCGGCGTTCGCGGCGAGCTGGGTCGTGCCGTCGATCGTGGGGCCGCTGGCGTCCGGGGCGGTGACCGAACACCTGGGCTGGCGCTGGGTGTTCACCGGCATCCCGGTGCTGGTCGTGTTCCCGCTCGCGCTTGCTCTTCCGCAGATACGGCGGCGGGCGGGCGGACCGGTGGCCGCGTCCGGCGACGGCGCCTCCCTGGACCGGCGTCGGATTCGGCTCGCCCTCGGTATCTCCCTCGGCGCCGGGCTCCTCCAGTACGCCGCCCAGGACCTGCGCTGGATCTCCCTCGTCCCCGGCATCGCGGGCGCCGCGCTGCTCGTGCCCGCCGCGCTCGGGCTGCTCCCGCGCGGCACCTACCGCGCGGCCCGCGGACTGCCGTCCGTCGTGCTGCTGCGCGGCGTCGCCGCGGGGTCCTTCATCGCCGCCGAGTCGTTCGTGCCGCTGATGCTGGTCACCCAACGGGGGCTCACGCCGACGCTGGCCGGGTTCTCGCTCGCCGCCGGCGGCGTGACCTGGGCGCTGGGGTCGTGGGTCCAGTCGCGGGCACGGGTGGAGCCGTACCGGGAACGTCTGATGACGCTGGGGATGGTCCTGGTGGCCGTCGCGATCGCCGCCGCGCCCAGTGTGCTGATCGACTCCGTGCCCGTGTGGACCGTCGCCGTCGTCTGGGCCTTCGGCTGCTTCGGCATGGGCCTGGTCATCTCCTCCTCCAGCGTCCTCCTGCTCCACCTCTCCGCCCCCGAGGAGGCCGGCACCAACTCCGCCGCCCTCCAGATCTCCGACGCGCTCTCCAACGTGGTCCTCCTGGCGGCGGGCGGCGCGGCCTTCGTGGCCCTCGGCGGCGGCACGGTGACACATACGGCGACCGGGACATCCGGCGCCGGCTCCCACCCGGCCGCCTTCGCCGCCGTGTTCCTGCCGATGGCCGGGGTGGCGCTGGCGGGGGCATGGGTGACCACGCGGCTCCGGGAACGGTGAGCCGTAAGCAGGTTGCCGGGTGGGGGTGGGGCCGTAAGCAGGTTGCTGAGTGGGGGCCGTAAGCAGGTTGTTGGGTGGGGCGGTGAGCAGGAGGCCGGTCGCCGGTTGAGTCGTTGACCGGTCGCCGGTCGCCGGTCGCCGGTCGCCGGTCGCCGGTCGCCGGTCGCCGGTCGCGAGGACGCACTCGTATGCTCACCGGCATGTCCGATGTGCCCCTCCCGTTCCCCGCCTCCCTCCCCCTCCCGCCCGACCTCCGGCAGCAGCTCGACGACCTCGCGGATGCCACTGGCCGCCTCCCGGAGGACATCGTGCTGGACGCCGTACGACAGTGGCTGACGAGGGAGTCGTCGACGGTGCGGAGCACCGCGGAGCTGCTCGCCGGCGCCCATGCCGATCTGCTGCGGAGGCTCGGCGAATGAGGCGCACGAACCGGCACCTCACCGTCGCGGAGGTCGCGGACATCGCGCGGATCGCCTTCGGCGGACGTGCCCCCGACGTCCGGGAGAGTGGGCTGTTCGTCTCCGCCGTGCACCGCCCGCGCGCCCGGATGTTCGGTACGGCGGCCTACGAGGACCTGTACGCGCAGGCCGCCGCGCTGCTGCACGCCCTCGCCACGAACCACCCTCTCGTCGACGGCAACAAGCGCACGGCCTGGCTCGCCGCCGCGACCTTCCTCGGCGTCAACGGGGTCGACTTGGTCCACTGCGACCAGGACACCGCCCACGACCTGGTCATCGATGTCGCCTCCGGGGACGAGAGCGACATCTCCGTGATCGCGGGGCGGCTGCGGCAGTTGTGACGTGGGTCCCACCCACGGGCGACCCGGCCTTGTGTGCACGTTGACGGGACCGGGCCGCCGGTAGGGTGGCCCGGTTGTCATACGTAGCCCAGCCGCCCAGAGCCGTTTCGCCGAGCCGCCCGACCCCTTTCCACGGAGACCGTGACTACCACCGCCGCCAGCTCTGCCTCGCACTCCCACCACCTCTCTCCCGCCTTCCCCGGCCGCGCCCCCTGGGGCACCGCCGGCAAGCTGCGCGCCTGGCAGCACGGGGCGATGGAGAAGTACGTCCAGGAGCAGCCGCGCGACTTCCTCGCCGTCGCCACCCCCGGCGCCGGGAAGACGACGTTCGCGCTGACCCTGGCGTCCTGGCTGTTGCACCACCATGTCGTGCAGCAGGTGACCGTGGTCGCGCCTACCGAGCACCTGAAGAAGCAGTGGGCGGAGGCCGCGGCCCGGATAGGGATCAAGCTGGACCCCGAGTACAGCGCGGGCCCGCTCGGCAAGGACTACCACGGCGTCGCCGTGACGTACGCCGGTGTCGGTGTGCGGCCCATGCTGCACCGGAATCGGGTCGAGCAGCGCAAGACGCTCGTCATCCTCGACGAGATCCACCACGCCGGTGACAGCAAGTCGTGGGGCGAGGCGTGTCTGGAGGCCTTCGAGCCGGCCACGCGGCGGCTCGCGCTGACGGGTACGCCCTTCCGGTCCGACACCAACCCCATCCCCTTCGTCACGTACGAGGAGGACAACGCGGGCATCCGCCGCTCCGCCGCCGACTACACGTACGGCTATGGCTCCGCCCTGTCCGACGGGGTCGTCCGGCCGGTGATCTTCCTGAGTTACAGCGGCAACATGCGCTGGCGCACCAAGGCGGGGGACGAAATCGCCGCCCGGCTCGGCGAGCCGATGACCAAGGACGCCGTCAGCCAGGCCTGGCGTACGGCCCTTGACCCCCGCGGCGACTGGATGCCGAGCGTGCTGCGCGCGGCCGACCAGCGGCTGACCGAGGTCAGGAAGGCCATCCCGGACGCCGGGGCCCTGGTCATCGCCTCCGACCAGGACTCGGCGCGGGCGTACGCCAAGCTGATCCGTGAGATCACGGGCAGCAAGGCGACGCTCGTCCTGTCCGACGACGCGGGCGCCTCGAAGCGGATCGACGACTTCAGCGGGAGCAACGACCGGTGGATGGTCGCGGTGCGCATGGTGTCCGAGGGCGTCGACGTGCCGAGGCTCGCGGTCGGGGTCTACGCCACCACCATCTCCACCCCTCTCTTCTTCGCCCAGGCCGTCGGCCGCTTCGTGCGGTCCCGGCGCCGCGGCGAGACCGCCTCCGTCTTCCTTCCGACCATCCCGGACCTGCTGACCTTCGCCAACGAGATGGAGGTCGAGCGCGACCACGCCCTCGACAAGCCGAAGAAGGACGGCGAGGAGGACCCGTACGCCGAGTCCGAGAAGGAGATGGAGGAGGCGAACAAGGAGCAGGACGAGGACACCGGCGAGCAGGAGCAGTTCGCCTTCGAGGCGCTGGAGTCCGAGGCGGTCTTCGACCGGGTGCTGTACGACGGTGCCGAGTTCGGCATGCAGGCGCACCCGGGGAGCGAGGAGGAGCAGGACTACCTCGGTATCCCGGGTCTCCTCGAACCCGAGCAGGTGCAGCTCCTCCTCCAGAAGCGGCAGGCGCGGCAGATCGCGCACAGCCGTAAGAAACCGGACACGGAGGCCGACCTGCTGGAGCTGCCGGCCGAGCGGCGGCCCGTCGTCTCGCACAAGGAGATGATGGAGCTGCGCAAGCAGCTGAACACCATGGTCAGCGCGTACGTCCACCAGAGCGGCAAGCCGCACGGGGTCATCCACACCGAGCTGCGGCGGGTGTGCGGCGGGCCGCCGAGCGCGGAGGCGACGGCCGGGCAGCTGAAGCAGCGGATCGCCAAGGTCCAGGAGTGGGCCACCCGGATGCGGTAGGGGCCTGCGGTAGGGGCCCTAAAGCTGCTGACGGCATTTGTTGCACCCCGTTTGAATCAGGACAAACGGAGGTAGTCCCTCCTTACCGGTGACCGGATTCTGGACGGAGGCTTCCGCTCAGCGAACCCCCTTCGCTACTGTCCCGCTACGCACACGCCCCGTGGCAGCGCCGCCGCGGAGCGCAGCCGTGAAGCGACGCGGCCCGGCAGCGGCCGGGTCGCCGGCCGATCGGCGGCCTCTGTTGCGCGTCACTGACGGGACTCGGTGACGCACCGCCGCGCGGAGGTCGCCGACCTCACCACTTGGAGGAGTGGGCGTCGTGACCGCGGAGACCTCTCAGACGCTTGATCGAGGACTGCGTGTCCTCAAGCTGCTGGCCGATACGGACCATGGGCTGACCGTCACCGAGCTTTCCAACAAACTGGGCGTCAACCGGACCGTGGTGTACCGGTTGCTCGCGACACTCGAACAACACGCACTCGTACGGCGTGACCTGGGCGGTCGTGCCCGTGTCGGGCTGGGCGTACTGAGGCTGGGGCGGCAGGTGCATCCACTGGTACGGGAGGCCGCGCTGCCTGCGCTGCGGTCGCTCGCCGAGGACATCGGGGCGACCGCGCATCTGACGCTGGTGGACGGGGCGGACGCGCTGGCCGTGGCCGTCGTGGAGCCGTCCTGGACGGACTATCAC
Source organism: Streptomyces sp. NPDC001617 (assembly GCF_053596855.1). Classification (NCBI taxonomy): domain Bacteria; kingdom Bacillati; phylum Actinomycetota; class Actinomycetes; order Kitasatosporales; family Streptomycetaceae; genus Streptomyces; species Streptomyces sp. NPDC001617. Next base: position 43,051 of record NZ_JBSFHA010000015.1, on the reverse strand, counting down.
GTGGCGTACCGGGCAGGGTTCAGGCATCCCCTGGACCGTGGGGCGGCCGGCAGGGCGATCCTCGCCGCACGGGCCAAGCCGGTGACCGAGCCCGGATACACCCTGACGCATGGGGAGTTGGAGGCGGGGGCGAGCGGAGCGGCAGCTCCACTGCTCGGGGTCACGGGGGTCGAGGGCAGCGTCGGGGTCGTGATGCTGGCCGATGCCGTGCCGGAGCGGGTGGGGCCGCGTGTGGTGGATGCGGCGAGGGAGGTTGCCGAAGCGCTGCGGTGAGGTCGGGCCCGCGCCGACCGCGCGTGGCCGGAAGTCGCCGTCACGTTAGATTGATCCCGTGCTCTCTCGTCTCACGCGCCCCCGGGCCGTCGCCGTCGCCGCCGTACCCGTCGTGGCGTTGCTCGCCACGGCGGTCTTCGCGCCGCTGCCGTTCTCGCTGGCGCAGCCGGGGATGACGGCGAACGTGCTCGGGGCGAACAAGGGCACGCCGGTGATCACGGTCTCGGGGGCGAAGACACGGCAGACCAGCGGGCAGCTGCGGATGACGACGATCGAGGCGACCAACCCGGACACCCGCGTCTCGCTGTCCGACGTGCTCTCCGCCTGGTTCGCCACGGACAAGGCCGTCATGCCGCGCGACTCGGTCTACCCCAGCGGGCAGAACACCAAGGAGATCGAGCAGCACAACACCGCGCAGATGAAGGAGTCGCAGGACGCGGCGACCCAGGCCGCACTGAAGTACCTCGACCTCAGCGCGGACAAGGTCAAGGTCACGCTGAAGCTCGCCGACGTCGGCGGGCCCAGTGCCGGGCTGCTGTTCACCCTGGGCATCATCGACAAGCTCGACGGCAACGGCAGTGGGGGTGACCTCACGGGTGGTCGCACCATCGCGGGTACGGGGACGATCGACGCCGAGGGGAAGGTCGGTGCGGTGGGCGGTGTGGCCCTGAAGACGCAGGCGGCTCGGCGGGACGGGGCGACGGTGTTCCTGGTGCCGAAGGATGAGTGCACCGACGCCAAGTCGGAGTTGCCGAAGGGATTGCGGCTGGTTCCCGTGACGACCCTGAAGGGGGCTGTCGGGTCGCTGGTGGCGCTGGAGACGGGGAAGGGGTCCGTGCCTCGCTGCTGAGCGCCGGGTGCGGGCTCGTGCTACGGGGCGATCGTTGCCGGCAGCGGTGTTGCCAGGCGCAGGCCGAGTTCTACGAGGGTCCAGCCGAGGCGGGTGCGGAGCTTCCGCGGGGGCTTCGCCTCGGACGCGAGTCGGTACGCGTCCGCCTGCGCGTGGAGTTCCGCGGCACGGGCGTGGTGCAGGGCGAGGTGGATCTCGGGGTGCTGCATCGGGGGTCGGCCTCTCAGTCCGTGATGGGGAAGGCGTGCGTGTGGATGCGTACCTGCGCGGCGCTGTCGTCCTCGACGGCCAGGTCGCGGTAGGTGTCGACGAGCGCGTGCATCTTCTCGATGAGTTCCCGGGTCAGCTCGGGCGTGAGCCGTAGCGTCGAGCTGCTCATGTCCCACACGCGGTTCCATTCCTCGGGCCAGCCGGCGCGGTTGCCCAGCCAGGTGGACAGGTTCTGGATCTGGGTGGTGGCGACCTCGTGGAGGTAGACGTCGGCGGCTCCGCGGACCGCCGGATCGCTGTCCGTGAGCAGGGAGTCGTCGAAGGCCAGTCCCTTGTGGACCGCCTTCCACCAGCGCTCCCGCCCCTTGCCCCGCTCGGGGGCGTCCTCGACGAAGCCGTGCGCCGCGAGCTGACGCAGGTGGTAGCTGGTGGCCCCGCTCGACTCGCCCAGTTTCTCGGCGAGTTGGGACGCGGTGGCCGGACCGCCGAAGCGCAGCGCGTCCAGCAGCTGCATCCGCAAGGGGTGCGCGAGCCCGCGCAGCGAGCGGGCGTCGAGATGGCGGACCTCTGGGTCCTTGGGCTCGTCCATGCGTACAAAGATAGCTATGCAAAGAATCCTTTGCAACGCCTTCTTTGCATCATCTTCTTTGCATGGCGTTCTTTGTGACTCCCCGCCGATCAACTCCCGCCCCCGCACCCCTACTTCACGAACCCCTCCTGCTTCATCCAGTCCAGCGCCACCTGATGCGGATCCTCCCCGTCCACGTCCACCTTCGCGTTCAGCGTCTGCGCCACCGCGTTGTTCAGCTTCTTCGTCAGCGGGTCGAGGACCGTCGCGATCGCCGGCCACTTCTTCAGGGCCTTGGAGTTGATCTCCGGTGCCGCGTTGTAGTCGGGGAAGAACTTCTTGTCGTCCCGCATCACCACCAGGTTCATGGACCGGATGCGCCCGTCGGTCGTGAAGACCTCCCCGTAGGTGCAACTCCCCTTCTTCACCTGGGTGTAGATGATCCCGGTGTCCATCTGCGTGATGTTCTTCGCCGGCACGCTCATCCCGTACGCCTTCTCCATGCCCGGCAGCCCGTCCGCCCGGTTGGCGAACTCGCTCTCCACGCACAGCGTCACCGCACCCGGGTCGTTCTTCGCCGGCGCGGCCACGTCGGACAGCGTCTTCGTGCCGTACTTCCTGAAGTTGTCCTGGTTCATGGCCAGCGCGTAGGTGTTGTCGAGCTGCGAGGGCGGCAGCCACGTCAGGCCGTTCTCCAGGTCCGCGTCGTGCACCGCCTGCCACTGCTTCTGCGGGTCGGGGATCGGCTCGCTGTTGCCGAGGTAGGTGATCCAGGCGGTGCCCGTGTACTCGTACATCCCGTCCGCGTCACCGGACTCGACCGCCTCCCGCGCGCCGATCGAGCCCTGGATACCGGTGCGGTCGAGCACGTCCGCCCCGGCCGCCCGGAAGGCGATGCCCATCATCGCGCCGAGGATGAGGTTCTCGGTGAACGACTTGGAGGTGACGGTCAGATGGGCCCCCTTGAGGGGCTCGCCCCGCCCGACCGAGCCGGGACCGACGTCGTCCGTCATGGGGGAGCCGCTCTGCAGCCCGCAGCCGGGCGCGGCCACCAGGAGCGCGGCCGGCAGCAGACACGTGCGGCGCCTCACGTCCCCACCTCCAACCCCCGCGGCCGCAACAGCAGTTCGGCCAGCGAGGCCAGCCAGTCGACGAGGAGTGCCAGGACGACCGTGAGGATCGAGCCCAGTATCAGCACCGGCATCCGCTGGTTGGTGATACCGGTCGTGATCAGTACGCCCAGTCCGCCGCCCCCGCCGAAGGTCGCCAGCGTGGCCGTGCCGACGTTCAGGACGAGGGCCGTGCGGACACCGGCGAGGATCAGCGGTACGGCGAGGGGCAACTCCACCTTCGTCAGGACGCCCCACGGCGACATGCCGATGCCCCGCGCCGCCTCCAGCAGCGTCGGGTCGTTCGCCTTCAGGCCCGCGATGGTGTTCGACAGCAGCGGCAGGACCGCGTAGACGATCATGCCGATCAGGGCCGTCCTCATGCCCATGCCGAGCCAGATCACCAGCAGGGCCAGGAGGCCGATCGCCGGGGTCGCCTGGCCCATGTTGGCCACCGTCATCGCCAACGGCGTCGCCTTGCGGAACGTCCTGCGGGTCAGCAGGATGCCGAGCGGGATCGCGATGATCAGTACGAAGAACGTGGAGATCGCGGTCAGTTCGATGTGCTGCCGGAGGGCCTTGGAGACCTGGCCGCCCGAGAGGGCGTTCTCGGAGATCGCGTCCAGGTCGGCCTGCTGGAACCACAGCCAGGTCGCCAGCAGGACGGCGACCACCACGGCGGGCAGAAAGGTCAGCTTCTGCCAGGTGATGCGTGACTTCGGCGGACTCGGCGGCGGCGCGGCCTCGGTCTCGCCCTGGACCTCCGCCTCTTCCTGTTCCTGCTCCTGTTCCTCCAGCTCGGGTGTGGTCACGCCCTCGCCTCCACTCCGTTGCCGCCCTCCTGCTCGGCGTGCGTCTGGGGGGCCCGGGTCTCCTCCAGGTCGTGCTGGTGCTCGATCGCCTCCAGCCGGTCGGCCTCCAGGAGTTCGTGCACGGAGTTCATGAGCGTCTCCACGTCGACGACGCCCTCGTACGCACCGCGCCGCCCGGTCACCGGCACCCGCCCCGCGTTGTCGGTCAGCACCGCCTCCAACGCGTCCCGGAGCGTGGCGTCCCGGGTCACCGTGTCGCTCACCAGCGTGCCCGCCCGCGCCAGCGAACCCCGCGCCCGCATGAGGTCGCCGCGGCGGAGCCACTTGTAGGGGCGGCGGCGCTGGTCGAGGAGGAGGATCTCGTTCGTACCGCTGGAGCGGAGGCTGTTGAAGATCTCCTGGAGCGGGTCGTCCACGGTCAGCGTCGGGTAGTCGATGATCTCGACGTCCCGGACGCGGGAGAGGTTCAGCCGCTTCAGCGCCGCGCCCGCGCCGACGAAGCCGGAGACGAAGTCGTCCGCCGGGTTGGTGAGGATCGCCTCCGGGGTGTCGAACTGGGCGATGTGCGAGCGTTCGCGCAGAACGGCGATACGGTCGCCCAGCTTGATCGCCTCGTCGAAGTCGTGGGTGACGAACACGATCGTCTTGTGCAGCTCGCGCTGCAGCCTGATCAGTTCGTCCTGGAGATGGTCACGGGTGATCGGGTCGACCGCGCCGAACGGCTCGTCCATCAGCAGTACGGGCGGATCGGCGGCCAACGCCCGTGCCACGCCCACGCGTTGCTGCTGGCCGCCGGAGAGCCGGCGCGGATAGCGGCCGTGGAACTCGCCGGGGTCGAGCCCGACCAGGTACAGCAGCTCCTCGACCCGCGCCTTGATCCGCTCCTTGGGCCAGCCGACCATCTTCGGTACGAGGGCGATGTTCTGGGCGACGGTCATGTGCGGGAAGAGGCCGGCCGACTGGATCGCGTAGCCGACCTTGCGGCGCAGCTTCACCGGGTCCATGTCGGTGACGTCCTCGCCGCCGATCCGGATGCGCCCGCCGGTCGGTTCGATCAGCCGGTTGATCATCTTGAGCGTCGTCGACTTACCGCACCCGGACGGGCCGACGAGGATGACGATCTCGCCCGCCTTGATCGCCATGTTCACGTTGTCCACGGAGGGGTTCGGGTTGCCCGGGTACCGCTTGGTGAGGTTCTCCAGCTCGATCGTCGCCCCATGAGCGGCGCTCTCGGACTCGGTCTCAGGCACGGATCCCCCTCGGAATGGTCAGCCGTCCGATCAGGACGTACGCGGCGTCGAAGAGCAGGGCGAGGACGATGATCCCGAGCGTGCCGGCGAGGACCTGGTTGAGCGCGTTCTTGCTGCCCAGCGAGGCGAGGCCGCGGAAGATCTCGTTGCCGAGGCCGGGGCCGGAGGCGTACGCGGCGATCGCGGCGATGCCCATCAGCATCTGGGTCGCGACCCGGATACCGATCAGGATGGGCGGCCAGGCCAGCGGCAGCTCGACCCGCGCCAGCCGCGTCAGCCGCGACATGCCGATCCCGTTCGCCGCGTCCACCAGTGACGGGTCGACCCCGCGCAGCCCGACGATCGCGTTCCGCACGATCGGCAGCAGCCCGAACAGGGTGAGCGCGATCACCGTGGGCGGCACGCCGAGCCCCACGACCGGGATGAGCAGACCGATCATGGCGAACGAGGGAATGGTCAGAAGGGTCGAGGTGGTCGCCGTGGCCAGGTTCCCGGCCCACTCGCTCCGATACGTCGTGACCCCGATCAGCACGCCCAGCACGCTCGCGACGACCATGCACTGGAACACGGCGCTCGCATGCTGGTAGGCGTCCGTGAGCAGTTGCTGGTGGCGGTTGGCCAGGTACTCCCAGAAGTTCACCTGCTCACCCCGGGGCGTCGGTCAGGTCCTCTCGTCGTCCTCCGCCGCCTGCTCCACCAGCGGGATGATCCGCAGCGGAACGGGGTTCTCCATCACGATCGCGGTGGCGGCCCGGACAATGCCATCAAAACCGACAACCAGGTCGATGACCCGCTGGAGGTCCGCGTTGGACCGGGCCACCAGCCGGCACAGCATGTCCCCGTTGCCGGTGGTCGTGTGCAGCTCCAGCACCTCCGGCACCGTCGCCAAGTGCGCCCTTACGTCCGCCCCTTGGCCCTGCCGGATCTGCAGCGTGGCGAACGCCGTCACCGGGTAGCCGAGCGCCGCCGGGTCCACCTGCGGACCGAACCCGCGGATGACGCCATTCGACTGAAGACGGTCCAGCCGCGCCTGCACCGTCCCACGCGCCACCCCCAGCCGCCGGGACATCTCCAGCACCCCGATCCGCGGCTCCCGCGCCAGCAGCACGATGATCCGGCCGTCGAGTCGATCGATCGCCACAGCAGCCTCCGTAGACCCTCGAACCGGTGGTCATCCTGTACAGAGACCCCGCGAAACCGCTGCCCTCACTAAACAAACTGCCCAGTGGAAACGCAAACTGTTGCGCACCCTGCCACCCCCGGACAAGGCTGCCGCTATGACCCAGACCACCCACCACACTCCCGACACCGCCCGGCAGGCCGACCCCTTCCCGGTCAAGGGAATGGACGCGGTCGTCTTCGCCGTGGGCAACGCCAAGCAGGCGGCGCACTACTACTCCACCGCCTTCGGCATGCGGCTGGTCGCCTACTCCGGACCGGAGAACGGCAGCCGCGAGACCGCGAGCTACGTCCTGGAGAACGGCTCCGCCCGCTTCGTGTTCACCTCGGTCATCAAGCCCGCCACCACCTGGGGCCACTTCCTCGCCCAGCATGTGGCCGAGCACGGCGACGGCGTCGTCGACCTCGCCATCGAGGTCCCGGACGCCCGCCGCGCGTACGCCTACGCGATCGAGCACGGCGCCCGCTCGGTCGCCGAGCCGTACGAGCTCAAGGACGACCACGGCACCGTCGTACTCGCCGCGATCGCCACCTACGGCGACACCCGCCACACCCTCGTCGACCGCAGCGGCTACGAGGGCCCCTACCTGCCCGGCTTCACGGCGGCGTCCCCCATCGTCGAGCCGCCCGCCCACCGCACCTTCCAGGCCGTCGACCACTGCGTCGGCAACGTCGAGCTCGGCCGGATGGACGAGTGGGTCGGCTTCTACAACAAGGTCATGGGCTTCACGAACATGAAGGAGTTCGTGGGCGACGACATCGCGACCGAGTACAGCGCGCTGATGTCCAAGGTGGTCGCCGACGGCACGCTCAAGGTCAAGTTCCCGATCAACGAGCCCGCGATCGCCAAGAAGAAGTCCCAGATCGACGAGTACCTGGAGTTCTACGGCGGCGCGGGCGTCCAGCACATCGCGCTCAACACGAACGACATCGTCCAGACGGTGCGGACGATGCGGGCCGCCGGCGTCGAGTTCCTCAACACCCCGGACTCGTACTACGACACCCTCGGCGAGTGGGTCGGCGACACCCGGGTGCCGATCGAGACGCTCAGGGAGCTCAGGATCCTCGCCGACCGCGACGAGGACGGCTATCTGCTGCAGATCTTCACCAAGCCGGTCCAGGACCGCCCGACCGTCTTCTTCGAACTGATCGAGCGGCACGGCTCGATGGGCTTCGGCAAGGGCAACTTCAAGGCCCTCTTCGAGGCGATCGAGCGGGAGCAGGCCAAGCGCGGAAACCTGTGAATCGGAAAACCTTGCAACCGGTGAACGCCAGTTGACACTCTCAAGTCCTGCGGGTGCCGAGGGGGCGCCCCAGGACTGGGAGAGAGCGTGACCGCGCCGATAAACCTCGCCGTGCCGTCCGACCGCTGGCTGTGGCAGAAGTCCACGCTCAAGGAACCGACGGTGCTGCAGTCGTTCGCCTTCGACGAGCCGAACAAGCACCTGTACGTCCTCCAGGTCACCGCCACCGGCCACGAGGCCGGCGACCTGTGCCTCAACAAGCTGGACTACAAGGGCAACCGCCTCGGGCACATGTACCTCAAGGGCTTCGGCCACGGCGTCAGCATGGGCGTCCAGCACGACGCCAAGGACGGCTCCACCTGGATCTGGACCGAGGCCGCCGCCGTCAACGGCTTCGGACAGGCCGTCACCCGCTTCCACTTCGCCGACGGCGCCACCCGCACCACCGCGGACGTCAAGATCCGCAAGCCGATAGCGGACTCGACCAACAACCAGCCCTCGGTCTGCATGGCGTCCAAGCGCCTCGCGATCCGCTACCGCGACAAGGCCAACAAGCCCCGCTACCGCATCTGGGACCTCGACGCCTTCACGGCCCGCGACTACGACAACCCGATCGCGGACATCGCCCAGGTGGGCGCCCACCCGGACGCCACGGTCCCTTTCCAGGGCTACGCCCTGCACCGTGACACCGTCTACCAACTCGCGGGCACGGCCTACAACACGACGACGAACCCCTTCGCCAAGAAGGGCAACGCGTACGCCTCCAGCATCGACATCACCACCGGCAAGCTGCTCCAGCAGCAGCGCACCGAGGCCGGCTACACCCTCACCTACCGCGAGCCGGAGGGCGTCGCGGTGCGCGGCGACTCGGACGCGAAGGTGTACCTCGGCTTCGCCTCGGGGGAGTTGGGCTCGCGGAGCTTCTCGATCTTCGTCAAGGACGACGCCCAGTCGTAGGCTGAGCACATGGCCAGGATCAACGACGTGGGCGGTACCCAGGGGTTCGGTCCGATCGACACCACCGACGACGCCGAGCCCTTCCACGCGGACTGGGAGGCGCGGGTCGTGGGGCTGTACAACGCCCTGCGCGGACAAGGGATCTTCAACACCAACGAGTTCCGGGACGCGATCGAGTCGATGGAGCCGGGGGAGTACCTGTCGACGTCGTACTACGAGCGCTGGTTCCTCGCCCTCTGCGCCCTGCTGGAGCGCAAGGGCGTGCTGAAGCCGGGTGAGCTGGAGGGACTCGATGGCTGAGGACCGCTTCCCTCCGGGCACCCGCGTGCGCACCTTCCCCCACGACCCGCCGCACCACACCCGCCTGCCGCGGTACGCCCGCGGCAAACGGGGCGTCGTGGTCGAACCGGAGGGCCCCGCCGAACTGGCCGACATCAGCGCGCAGGGGCGCGCCGACGCCCCGGTCGAGCAGATCTACGCGGTCCGGTTCGCGGCCCGCGACCTCTGGGGCGACGGCGACCACCACGTCGTACTGGATCTGTGGGAAAGCTATCTGGAAGAGGACCCTGCCGATGAGCGGTGACCACTCCGACGCGGCGGTGGCCCGTCGCGTACGACGCCTGGAGACCCTGCTGGAGGAGAAGGGCGTCCTCTCCGGCGCCCAGCTCGACGAGATCATCGACGCGTCCCTGTCCGGGGCGTCGCCGGCGAACGGGGCGCGGGTCGTGGCCCGGGCCTGGCTGGACGCGGAGTTCAGGGCCCGACTGCTGACGGACGGCACGGCGGCCGTCCGTGAACTCGGCTACATGGAAGGCTCGTACCAGCGCCTGAGGGTCGTCGAGAACACCGACTCGGTCCACAACGTCATCGTCTGCACCCTCTGCTCCTGCTACCCCCTGCGCCTCCTCGGTCCGTCCCCCAGCTGGTACAAGTCGGAGGCCTACCGCTCCCGCGTGGTCCGCGAACCCCGTGCGGTACTCGCCGAGTTCGGGCTGGACCTGCCGGCCGACACGGAGATCACCGTCTGGGACTCCAGCGCCGAGACCCGCTACATGGTGCTGCCGCGCAGGCCGGAGGGGACCGAGGGGCTGGGGGAGGAGCGGCTGGCGGGCCTGGTCACTCGGAACGCTCTGATCGGGACGGCGGCGGTGTGACCGGCGCCTTCCGATCAGGCGCCTTCTGATCAGACACCTCCTCGTCCGGCACCTTCTCGTCCGGCACCTTCTCGTCCGGCGGCTCACCCAGCCCCGCGAGGGCCGCCCGAGCCTCCCGCACCCCCAGCGGCGAGAAGTACGGATTGATCCGCAACGCCTCCTGAAGATGCCGTCGCGCCGGCCCGTCCTGCTTCAACTCCCGCTCGATCATGCCCCGGTGATACATGTACGGCGCACTGCGCACCCCGCCCCCGTGCTCCCTGTCCGTCGCCACCGAGGCGAACCGCAGCGCCTCCCTGTCGTCCCCGGCCCGGTGCAGCGCCCACCCCAGCGCATCGGCCACCTCGATGCCGGGTTGCCGCTGCCACTCGGCCCGCAACCGCCGTACCGCCGCCGTCGGATACCCGTGGTCCGCCTCGAAGACCCCCAGCACCAATGCGTCGTCCACGCCCCCGGCCTCGTCCTGCCGCACCCGCGTCCGCAACACGTCGTACTCCGCCCGGGCCGCATCGCCCAGCCCCAGTGACTCGTACAGCTCGCCCAGTTCCAGGGCGTACTGCGGGCGCGGCTGCTTGGCGAGGGCCACCTGGTACGCGGTCAGCGCCTCCGTCGTCCGGCCCAGCGCCGCCAGCGTCCGCCCCTGCCCGGCCTGCGCCGCCCGCTGGTCGGGATCGAGCCGTACGGCCTCCTGGAAGCGCCGGAGCGCGTCCTCCAGCTCGCCCCGCTCCCAGGACAGCTCCCCGGCCCGCTCCAGCCACGCGGCCTGCTCCGCGGGACTCGAAGCCCCCGCGGCGGCGTCGGAGATCGCGGCCGCGGCGTCCTCCCGCCGGCCCCGGTCGCGGTAGACGGCGGCGGCCCGCGCCCTCACCGCCGGCCCACTGCGCAGCTCCAGCAGCCGGTCCAGCGTCCGCTTGGTCGCCTTGTAGTCGCCGAGACCGGTGTACGCGTCGATGAGCAGCGGATACGTCGTCCACCGCTTGGGCTCCGCCTTCAGCGCGGCCTCGCCCCAGGTCCGCGCGGCCCGGAAGTCCCGCCGCGCGTTCGCCAGCGCCGCCATTCCGTCCAGCGCCGCGACGTTCTGTCTCCCCCGCACGCTCAAGGAGGCCCGCAGCGCCCGCTCGGCGAGCGGATAGTTCGCCGCGTCGGCGGTCCGCCGCCCCTGCTCCACATACGCCGCCCCCAACACGGCCCACGACACCGCGTCCTTGGGACGGGCCCGCACCCGAGCCTCCCGCTCCCCGATCAACGTCCCCAACCCGGGCAACCCGGCCGGCACCCCCGCGACGACGGCCGCCAACGCCTGGCCCCCCTGCGCCGGAGCGACGGCTTCAGGCACCGACCGCTGCCAGGGCCACAGCACGAGGGCTCCGCCGAGCACCGCACACCCCACCACGGCGGCGCCCACGGACCACCCCGCACGAGACCACCGCCGACCGGCCCCCACGCTTCCCGGCCCGCCCGCCCCCGCTTCCCCCTGTCGGCCCTCCGACGGGGCGTCGTCCTCTCGGTTCTCCATGCCGTTCACCATGCGCCCATACGACGACCACACCCGGCATGCGTCGGGTGCCGTAGACGGGGTTCACACCGATGGCCCCGGGTGCGACGCTGTGATCATGAGCCGTATCGAAGCCCCCCGCGACGACGTGACAGGCAACCTCGTCGACCGGCTCCTGGCCGGTCTGCCCGCCGAGACCGTCCTGACCGACCCGGACGTCACGGCCTCCTACGCCAACGACATGGCCAGCTTCTGCCCGGCCGGCACCCCGGCCGTCGTAGTGCTGCCCCGCACCGTGGAGCAGGTCCAGCACGTCATGCGCATCGCGACCGAGCTGCGCGTCCCGGTCGTCCCCCAGGGCGCCCGCACCGGCCTCTCCGGCGGCGCCAACGCCTCCGAGGGCTGCATCGTGCTGAGCCTGACGAAAATGGACCGGATCCTCGAGATCAACCCGGTGGACAGGATCGCGGTCGTCGAACCCGGCGTCATCAACGCGACCCTCTCCCGCGCCGTCAACGAGCACGGCCTCTACTACCCTCCCGACCCCTCCAGCTGGGAGATGTGCACGATCGGCGGCAACATCGGCACCGCCTCCGGCGGCCTGTGCTGCGTGAAGTACGGGGTGACGGCGGAGTACGTCCTCGGGCTCGACGCCGTCCTCGCCGACGGCCGCCTCATGTCCACCGGCCGCCGCACCGCCAAGGGCGTCGCCGGTTACGACCTCACCCGTCTCTTCGTCGGCTCCGAGGGCTCCCTGGGGATCGTCGTACGGGCCATCCTGGCCCTGCGCCCCCAGCCGCCGCGGCAGCTCGTGCTGGCCGCCGAGTTCGCGTCCGCGGCCGCCGCCTGCGACGCGGTGTGCCGGATCATGGAGGGCGGCCACGTCCCCTCGCTGCTAGAACTCATGGACCGTACGACGGTCAAAGCCGTCAACGACCTCGCGCACATGGGACTGCCGGAGACCACCGAGGCCCTGCTCCTCGCCGCTTTCGACACCCCGGACCCGGCCGCCGACCTGGCCGCCGTCGGCGCCCTGTGCGAGGCCGCCGGTGCCACGCAGGTCGTCCCCGCCGACGATGTCGCCGAGTCCGAACTGCTCCTCCAGGCGCGGAGGCTCTCGCTGACCGCGCTGGAGGCGGTGAAGGGCACGACGATGATCGACGACGTGTGCGTGCCCCGCTCGAAGCTCGGCGAGATGCTGGAGGGCGTCGAGCGGATCGCCGAGAAGTTCCAGCTGACCATCGGCGTCTGCGCACACGCCGGCGACGGCAACACGCACCCCACCGTCTGCTTCGACGCGGCGGACCCGGACGAGTCCCGGCGCGCCCGCGAGTCCTTCGACGAGATCATGGCCCTCGGCCTGGAGCTCGGCGGCACGATCACCGGCGAGCACGGCGTGGGCGTACTCAAGAAGGAGTGGCTGGCGCGCGAGATCGGGCCGGTCGGCGTCGAGATGCAGCGGCAGATCAAGCAGGTCTTCGATCCGCTGGGCCTCCTCAACCCCGGCAAGCTGTTCTGACCTCCCGGCCGGTGGGCTCACTGGGCGAGCAGCTGGTCGAGCGCGTCGTCGATCCCGAGCTGCTCGCCCTCGGTCCCCGGGGGCACCACCCTCAGCGTCCGCTCGAGCCAGGCGGAGACCTGGGCGGCGGGCGCCTCGAGGAGCGCGTCCCCGTCCGGCGAAATCAGCGCCATCAGCACGACGCTGCGGCCGTCCGTCTTGGTCGGCCACACCCGTACGTCCCCGTGACCGCACGGCCGGAACACCCCCTCCACCAGCAGTTCTCGGGAGAACGTCCAGTTCACCGGGTGGTCGGAGTTGATGTGGAAGGTGATGTGGACGGCGTACGGGTCGTCGGTGCGGTAGCTGAGCCGGGCCTGGACCGGGATGCTGCGCTCCGGCGACAGGACCAGCTGGAGCTCCAACTCGCGTTCCACGACGGTGTAGTGCATGACGTCGTCTTCCTCTCTCGGGCAGGTGTGCGGGGCCCGGTGGGCGGGCCCGTACATGGGAGAGAGGCGTGGGGGCGCAACCATTACGCGGGTTCCGAGAGATTTTTTCCCGAACCCGTGAAGGGGGTGCGCAAGGTTGCTCAGAAAGAGGTGGGTCCAGCGGGACCGGCGGTGTTGCTTGCGCCGGTCTGATAGATGTGGAGGCCCCCATATTCACCCGCGAGCAGATACGGGACGACGGACATGAGCGCCCCAACTCCGGCCCCCGGCGACGACCGGCCCCGCGAAGGGTATTACCCGGACCCGTCCATTCCTGGATATGTCCGGTACTGGAACGGTGCCGCCTGGGTACCGGGCACCAGCCGCCCGGCCCCGTCGGACGGCGAGTCGCTCGCGCCGCCGTCCGGCTCGACCCCGGCCACGCCCTCCGTGGAGGAGACGGGCCCGCACTTCTTCGACGAGGACCCCGAGCCGCAGCAGGGCAGCGCCTCCGAACCGGCGTCCGCGTGGGGCGCCGACCGCTCCCACCAGTCCGGATTCGGCGGCGAGCAGGACCGCCGCGTCTCCTGGGGCGCCGACCCCAGGGTCCCCTCCGACACCACCAGCACGGACGGCACGGCGACGATCCCTCCGGCGGCCCAGGACACCTCCGACGTGGATTCGCCGGGGACGTATGTGTTCCGCCGGGTCACGGAGCAGCAAGGGGGAGCCGCGACGGGAGCCGGCGCCGCGGGGTCCGCGGGCGCGGGTGGCTTCGGCGGCCCAGCGGCCCAGGGCCCGGCCGCTCCCCACATCCCCCACCCCGGCCCCGCCGCCGACGAGGGCACCATGACCTTCCGTGCGGTCTCCCAGCGCACGGGGCGGCCGGGCGGGGCGCAGGGCGGGGACACGGGGGCGCCCGCGAGTGGCGGTGCCGCTCAGGCGTCCTCCGCTGCCGGTGCCTCCGGTGGCCCGGCGTTCGGCCCCCAGGGCGCGGCCCCCGCGCCGGACGCCCCCGGCTTCGGCGCGGGCAAGGCCGCGGCCGAGCGTGCCGCGAACGCGCAGGCCCCCGGCGCCCGCAGCGCCGCCCCGCCCGCGCTCCCGGGCCCGCAGCAGGCTTCCCCGCAGCAGAGCCCTGCCCCGCAGCCCTCCCCGACCGTCCCGCCCCAGTCCGGTGGCCCCCAGCCCGCCCCCGTCGGTCAGGCGTCCACCCCCATGGCCAGCGGCGCCGGTGGCGGGCAGTCCTCCTGGGCGCAGCAGGTGCACCGGCTCGCGGGCGCCGACGACGAGCAGCCCGTCGCCCCCTGGAAACCGCCGGTCGAGGACATCTTCCAGGCGGCCGCGAGGCGCCAGGCCGCCGCCCGCCCGGCCGGCCTCGGCAAGCGGCTCGCCGCCCGTCTCCTGGACACGGTCGTGGTCGGAGCCGTCACCGCGGCGGCCGCCGTACCGCTCGGCACCAAGGCGGTCGACCACATCAACGACAAGATCGACGAGGCCAAGCTCAGCGGCCGCACCGTCACCGTCTGGCTGCTCGACGGCACGACCTCGGTCTACTTCGGCATCATCCTGGCCGTCCTGCTCGTCGCCGGCGTCCTGTACGAGGCGCTGCCCACCGCCAAGTGGGGCCGCACGCTCGGCAAGAAACTGCTCGGCCTGGAGGTGCGGGACATCGAGGGGCACGAGCCGCCCACCTTCGGCGGGGCCGTGCGCCGCTGGCTCGTCTACAGCGTGTCCGGCCTGCTCGGCATCGGCCTCGTCGGTGTCCTGTGGTGCCTGTTCGACCGCCCGTGGCGCCAGTGCTGGCACGACAAGGCGGCGCGGACGTTCGTAGCGGGATGACCATCGAGGGCGTCTACGGCATGTACACCGTCCGTACCACCTGATTCGGTACTCCGGACGGCCGTCCGCCGGATGCGGAGCCGGGGGGTTCGCGGTCCACTCGGGCCATGAGCAGCGAACCGCCCCCCGGCGACGGACGGCCGCCGGAAGACGATCCGTTCAGGAAGCAGTCGCCCCACGGCGGCCAGCAGCCCCCGTACGGCCAGCAGCCCCCGTACGGCGGGCAACCCCCGCCCTCCTCCGGAGGCACCCCCTACGGTGCCGGTCCTCACCCCGACGACCCCCTCGCCGGCATGCCCCCGCTCGCCGACAGCGGCAAGCGCACGCTGGCCCGGATCATCGACATGATCATCGTCGGCATCGTCGTATGGCTGATCACCTGGCCGCTGAACGCGCACGCGTACACGGTGAACAGCGACAAGATCGAGGCCGGCAAGTCCTTCCTGCAGTCCCTGATCGCCGCCCTGCTCTACATCGGCTACGACACCTTCATGACCAGCAAGTCCGGCCAGACGCTCGGCAAGCAGCTGCTGAACATGCGCGTGGCCAACCTCGACAACGGCTCCACGCCCTCGGTGCAGACGTCACTGGCGCGCGCCGCGGTGCTCTGGATCCCGTTCGCGTTCTGCTGCTTCTGCATCTGGACCGCGATCTCGGGAGGCTGGAGCTACTTCGACCGGCCCTACAAGCAGGGCCTGCACGACAAGGTGGCGAAGACGGTGGTGGTCAGCACCAACTGAGCCGCCGACGCGCGTACGTCACGCGGCAGTCGAGGAGCCCGTCGCCGCAACCGGCACGGGCTCTTCCGCCGTCTGCTCCTGTGTCTGCTCCGGTACGGGCTTCTGCATCGCGACGACCCGCGCCCTCGGCAGCGGGGCCGTCATGGCGACGAGGAGCCCGAGAGCGAGCGCCGAGACGGAGATGATCGCGATCCCCACGCCGGAACTCGTCTGTGACAGCAGCAGCATGGCGAGCGTCGAGAAGATCACGGTGCAGGAACCGTAGGTCAGCTGTGCGGCAGTCGGACGAGGCATGGCAATCGTGTCCTCGGAAGTGGGGGTCCACGGGGGTGTCGGCCTGGTTTTCCGCCCGAATTCGGGCGTTCCGCCAATCGACTCTAATCGCGTGCATGCCCGAGTGGAACGAACAGTAAGCGTGACCTAACCAACACGGCCGGTGCACGGGGGGCGCACGGAGTCATGGCGTCCAGCACGTGGACGGAGGAACGCGCCCTAGCCCACCTGTTATGTACAAGTCAAGGTCTGTTTTTTCTTACCAACCTCTAGTCAAATTGCGTCACTTGACTTACCACCGTGACCACGAGGAACTCAAGTGACCTTTAGACATTGGACGTTCAGAGCCGGCGCGGTCGGTGTCGCACTCGCGGCGGCGACCGCCACGTTCTCGACGTTCGCCGTGGCGCAGGCCGCCGACAGCGCCCAGTCCGCCACCGTGGACCGCCATGACCCGGCGGCGGTCTCGAGCAAGCAGGAGCACGACCTCGACGGTCCGCTCTCCAAGACCCGGGAGGCCCAGCGCCAGGAGGCGTTGAGCCAGGTCATATCCGGCACGTCCGAGGTGAAGGACCGTGACGGATCGCAGGTCGTCCAGCTGAAGAGCAAGAAGGGCGACAGCAAGTACGTGGAGCTGGGCCGGGAGAAGACCGACAGGATCTTCACGATCCTGGTCGAGTTCGGCGACCAGACGGACCCGAGGTACGGCGGCACCGTCGGCCCGCTGCACAACCAGATAGCCGAGCCCGACCGCACCAAGGACAACTCCACGGCCTGGCAGGCGGATTACAACCAGGCGCACTTCCAGGACCTCTACTTCGGCACCGGCAAGAACACCGAGTCGCTGAAGAAGTACTACGAGAAGCAGTCCTCGGGCCGCTACTCGGTCGACGGCGAGGTCACCGACTGGGTCAAGGTCCCCTACAACGAGGCCCGTTACGGCAACAACGCCTGCGGCGCCACCACCTGCTCCAGCGTCTGGAACCTGGTGCGCGACGGCCTGACCGCCTGGGTCGCCGGGCAGAAGGCGGCCGGCGAGTCCGACGCCGACATCAAGGCCGACCTCGCCCAGTACGACCAGTGGGACCGCTACGACTACGACGGCGACGGCGACTTCAACGAGCCCGACGGCTACGTCGACCACTTCCAGATCGTGCACGCCGGCGAGGACGAGTCCGCGGGCGGCGGCGCGCAGGGCACCGACGCGATCTGGGCGCACCGCTGGTACGCCTTCGGCACCGACGCCGGCGCGACCGGCCCCGAGAACAACAAGCTCGGCGGCACCCAGGTGGGCGACACCGGCATCTGGGTCGGCGACTACACCATGCAGCCGGAGAACGGCGGACTCGGGGTCTACGCCCACGAGTACGGCCACGACCTGGGCCTGCCGGACGAGTACGACACCAACGGCGGCGAGAACTCCACCGGTTTCTGGACCCTGATGTCCTCCGGCTCCTGGCTCGGCACCGGCAAGCAGGCCATCGGCGACCTGCCGGGCGACCTGAACGCCTGGGACAAGCTCCAGCTGGGCTGGCTCAACTACGACACGGCGCAGGCCGCGACGAAGTCGAAGCACAAGCTGGGCGTCGCCGAGTACAACACCAAGGACAAGCAGGCCCTGGTGGTCACCCTGCCCGACAAGGCGGTCACCACCGAGGTGGTCACCCCGGCCCAGGGCTCGACCCAGTGGTGGAGCGGCAGCGGCAACGACCTCAAGAACACGCTCACGCGTGAGGTCGACCTGACCGGCAGGACGTCGGCCGCGCTCACGCTGGACGGCTGGTACGACATCGAGGCGGGCTACGACTACCTCTACGCCGAGGTGTCGACCGACGGCGGCGCCAACTGGACCGCTCTCGACGGCACGGTGGACGGCCAGGCGATCCCGCGCGACGGCAGCGACAAGCCGGCGCTCACCGGCACGCTGGACGCGTACAAGAAGCTGTCGTACCCGCTGGCCGCCTACGCCGGCCAGAAGATCCAGCTCCGCTTCCGCTACCAGACCGACGGCGGTGTCGCGCTCAAGGGCTTCGCGGCCGACGAGATCACGGTGACGGCGGACGGCACCGCGCTCTTCTCCGACAACGCCGAGTCCGCGGACGCGAGTTGGACCGCGAGCGGCTTCTCCCGCATCGGCGCGTCCTTCACCAAGGACTACAAGCAGTACTACATCGCCGAGAACCGCCAGTACGTGTCGTACGACAAGACCCTGAAGGTCGGCCCGTACAACTTCGGCTTCTCGACGACCCGTCCGGACTGGGTGGAACACTACCCGTACCAGAACGGCCTGTTGATCTGGAAGTGGGACACCTCGCAGCCGGACGACAACACCGGCGACCACGAGGGCACCGGTCTGATCCTCCCGATCGACTCGCACCCGACGCCGCTGAAGTGGTCCGACGGCACGCTGATGCGCAACCGCATCCAGGCCTACGACTCGCCGTTCGGCCTCTTCCCGACGGACGGCATCACGCTGCACAAGGCGGACGTCGCGACGAAGATCAAGTGGGCGCCCGGGGTGCCGGTCTTCAACGACCACACCAGCACCTACTACGACGAGTCGAACCCGGCGGCCGGCGTCAAGGTCACTGACACCAACACCAAGATCAGGATCGTCCAGGAGGCCCTCGACGGCTCGACGATCAAGGTCGAAGTGGGCCCTGCGGCGAAGTAGTCGGTATTTCCGCAGGTCAGAGACGTATCGGCGGTGACCCCCTGGCGGGTCGCCGCCGATCGTGTTTAGGTGCGTCCTGTGCTGTTCTTATTGACAGTCCCATCGACACCGACACGCACGGGGGTGTGACCTGCATGGCCGCAGGAGGTTTCTGCAAGCTGCCGACCGGCAGCGTGGTGGTGGCGCTGAACCTGCCCAGCCCCACCGCCGACGGCACGGGCGTACGGGTGCTCGTGCACGCCCGGAACCGGGCGCGGGCCCTGACCAGGCTGCGCAACCTGGGCATGCGCGCGATCTACCTGCGGGGCAACGGCGCTCCGCCGACCCCGGACGAGATCACCGCGGTCCTGCACCACCCCGACGGCCTGATATGGCGGACGGCCCCCGACAACGGTGTCATCGTGACCGAACTCTGGCACCCGATCAGGGCCTTGCTGCGCCCGCCACCGGCGGTACCGCAGGGCTGACCGGGCGGCCGTAGCGCTGCCTCAGGCCACCACCGGCTTCCCCGTCAGCTCCACGCCCGCCTCCCGCATCTCCTCCAGCGCCCGTTCCGTCGTCTCCCCGGCCACCCCCGCCGTCAGGTCCAGGAGCACGTGGGTGCGGAAGCCCTCGCGGGCCGCGTCCAGGGCGGTGGCGCGGACACAGTGGTCCGTGGCGATGCCGACCACGTCCACCTCGACGACCTCCCGGGCGCGCAGCCAGTCGGCCAGCTTCACGCCGTTCTCGTCGGCGCCCTCGAAGCCGCTGTAGGCCGCCGCGTACGCCCCCTTGTCGAAGACGGCGTCGATCGCGCCGGAGGCGACGGCCGGGGCGAAGTTCGGGTGGAAGCCGACGCCCTCCGTGCCGGCGACGCAGTGCGCGGGCCAGGAGTGCCGGAAGTCGGGGTTGTCGGCGAAGTGGCCGCCGGGTGCGATGTGGTGGTCGCGGGTGGCCACCACATGCTGGTAGCCGGAGCCCGCCGCCTGGCCGATCAGCTCGGTGACGGCGGCGGCCACATCGGCACCCCCGGCCACGGCGAGGCTGCCCCCCTCGCAGAAGTCGTTCTGCACGTCTACGACGATCAAGGCGCGGCGCATGGTGGGTGTCCTTCGACTGTGAGTGAACTGAAGAGCCTAGAGACTTCGACGACCGTGCGGGAGGGCGTACCCCACCCGCTTTAGCTACCCGACCGCCCGGTCACGTACTCCGTCGGAAGCACCGGTTCCCCGCGTGACAGCTGGGTCGCCGACAGCGGGAGGTTGGCCCGTGCGGCCGTGTGCCGGTCGCGTACGACGTCCAGTGGCTCGCGGGCCACGACGTCGCCGCCCTTGACCAGCTCCACCAGCAGCTGCCGGTCGGCGAGCTCGACCGGTACGGTGCCCAGCCCGACGACCTCGGCCTCCGCGACCCCGTCCGCGTCCAGCCGCCGCGCGGCCCACTTGCGCCCGCCGACGGACGACTTCCCGCTGCTGGACTTCTTCGCCACCGGCACCAGCGGCGCCTTCGGATCGGCGGACTCGGCGCGGGCGACCAGTTTGTAGACCATCGAACAGGTCGGATGCCCGGAACCCGTCACCAGCTGTGTACCGACGCCGTACGCGTCCACCGGCGCCGCCGCCAGTGAGGCGATGGCGTACTCGTCGAGGTCCGAGGTCACGATGATCTTCGTCTTGGTGGCGCCGAGTTCGTCCAGCTGCTGCCGTACCCGGTGGGCCACGAGCAGCAGGTCGCCGGAGTCGATGCGCACCGCGCCCAGCTCGGGCCCCGCGACCTCCACGGCCGTCCGGACGGCCTCGGCGACGTCGTACGTGTCCACGAGCAGGGTGGTGTTCCGGCCCAGCGAGTTCACCTGGGCCTGGAAGGCGTCCCTCTCGCGGTCGTGCAGGAGGGTGAAGGCGTGGGCGGAGGTGCCGACGGTCGGGATGTTGTAGCGGAAGCCGGCCGCGAGGTCCGAGGTGGAGGCGAAGCCGCCGACATACGCGGCCCGGGAGGCGGCGACGGCCGCGAGCTCGTGGGTGCGCCGGGCGCCCATCTCGATCAGCGGGCGATGTCCGGCGGCCGAGGACATCCGGGAGGCGGCCGCGGCGATCGCGGAGTCGTGGTTGAGGATCGAGAGGATCACCGTCTCCAGCAGCACGCACTCGGCGAAGGAGCCCTCCACCCGCATGATCGGCGAGCCCGGGAAGTACATCTCGCCCTCGGGATAGCCCCAGATGTCACCGGAGAACCGGTAGTCGGCGAGCCACTCCAGCGTCGCCTCGTCGACGATGTTCCGCTCGCGCAGAAAGCCCAGGACGCCCGCGTCGAAGCGGAAGTTCTCCACGGCGTCCAGGACACGCCCGGTGCCCGCGACGACGCCGTAGCGCCGCCCCTCCGGCAGCCGCCGGGTGAAGACCTCGAAGACCGACCGCCGCTCGGCGGTGCCCGCCTTCAGCGCGGCCTGCAGCATCGTGAGCTCGTACTGATCCGTGAAGAGCGCCGTCGAGGGAACGTCCACCGGCAGCCCAAGGTCCGCTGTGTTCATGGCAATGAATGCTACACCCCTTCGCGTCAGTGTGACGATTTATGGAGACCGTGGCAGCATGGGGCCTGTGACGTCACCCGCACCCCTGGAGATCGAACGCACCGAGTCGGCGGAGGAGGTCTTCGCCGTACCCGAGCCCGACGTCCCCTGGGTCACGATCGTCCACAACGACCCGGTCAACCTGATGAGCTACGTGACCTACGTGTTCCAGTCGTACTTCGGGTACACGAAGGACAAGGCCACCAAACTGATGCTCGACGTCCACCACAAGGGCCGTGCGGTCGTCTCCAGCGGAACCCGCGAGGAGATGGAGCGCGACGTGCAGGCGATGCACGGCTACGGCTTGTGGGCCACCCTCCAGCAGGACCGGAAGTAGCGACTCAACCCGATGCCAGGACACTTCGAACCGCTCCCCGGCGGCGGCGCGGCCGTCGCGCTCGACGACGTCGAGATCTCCATCATCCGGTCGCTGGCCGTCCAGCTCCTGGAGCTCATCGGACCGGGTCCGGGTGAGGACGCCTCCGACGACCCGCTCGCCGAACTGTTCGCGGAGGGGCCCAGCGAGCCGCCCAAGGACCCGGTGCTGCGGCGCCTGTTCCCGGACGCCTACAGCGACCCCGGGAAGGCCCCCGACTCCCCGGGCGCGGCCGAGGAACAGCGCGCGTACTCCAGCGAGTTCCGCCGCTACACCGAGAACGACCTGCGGGCCGGCAAGCGGGAGAACGCCCTCGCGGTGGTCCGCACCCTGGACGCGCTGACCCCCGCGCTCGACGGCGGGGCGGTCCTCAAGCTGACCGTCGAGGAGTCCCGCCAGTGGCTGGGTTCCCTCAATGACCTGCGCCTGGCGATCGGCTCCCGTCTGGAGATCACCGACGAGGACGACACCGACCTCCTCTACCGGCTCCCGGACGAGGACCCGCGTAAGCCGATGGTGATGGCGTATCTGTGGCTGGGCGGGCTCCAGGAGACGCTCGTGACCACCCTCATCCCCTGACATGTGGCCGTTTCCCGCCCGTATGTGACCTTTTTGTGTTCGCTCAGAGGACGCTCAAATCCGGATAACGATCACGTCACCGATCCGGCCGAGTGTGTCCGTTTTCTACGGCGTATGTCCCCTTCTTCTCGTGCGGTGTGTCACATTCTGCCCGGGTGATCAAAGTTGCCGCCGTGATAAATCTTCACGACCGCCCGGCGAACACCACCCCTGTTCTTCCGGGTGTGCCACCGAGCCGGTCACCGCCGGCCAGGCACGAGCGAACCGCTCAGCTCCATCAATCCGGGGGGATTGACACCCGGTCCGGCGCCTACGAGGGCCCGGGCCGGCACGTGGAGAAAGGCACATCGACACATGACCTCCGCTCAGGTCGACACGACGGAACAGACTCCGGAAGAGGGGTACGAGCGCGGGCTCGGCAGCCGCCAGGTCCAGATGATCGCGATCGGCGGCGCCATCGGCGTCGGCCTCTTCCTGGGCGCCGGGGCGAACATCGCCAAGGCCGGCCCCAGCCTCATCCTGATGTACGCCCTCGCGGGCGCCATCGTCTTCTTCATCATGCGGGCGCTCGGCGAACTGCTCCTGTACCGCCCGGTCTCGGGCTCCTTCGCGGAGTACTCCCGAGAGTTCCTCGGCCCGTTCTTCGGCTACTTCACCGGCTGGACGTACTGGCTGATGTGGGTCGTCACCGGTATGGCCGAGCTCACGGCCGCCGCGATCTACGTCCACTACTGGTTCCCGGACATCCCCCAGTGGGTGACCGCCCTGGTCTTCCTGGTGGTCCTCTTCGCGGTCAACCTGATCTCGGTGAAGGTCTTCGGAGAGCTCGAGTTCTGGTTCTCGATGGTCAAGGTCACCGCCCTGATCGGCATGATCGTCATCGGCCTCGGCGTGCTGACCTTCGGCTTCAGCTCCGCCGGTGACACGGCTTCGGTCTCGAACCTCTACCAGTTCGACGGCTTCTTCCCGAAGGGCATCGGCTCCTCCCTGATGACCCTGCAGGGCGTCATGTTCGCCTACCTCGCGGTCGAGCTGGTCGGCGTCACGGCGGGCGAGTCGGAGAACCCGGAGAAGACCCTCCCCAAGGCGATCAACACGCTGCCCTGGCGCATCGCGCTCTTCTACGTCGGTGCGCTCACCGTCATCCTGTGCGTGGTGAAGTGGACCGAGTTCGCGCCGGGCGTCTCGCCCTTCGTCGAGGCCTTCGCGAAGATCGGCATCCCGGCCGGCGCCGGCATCGTCAACTTCGTCGTCCTCACCGCGGCCCTGTCCTCCTGCAACTCCGGCATGTACTCGACCGGCCGGATGCTGCGCAACCTGGCCGCCAACGGCGAGGCCCCGCGGCGCTTCGAGAAGCTGTCCGCCACCAAGGCCCCCGCCTTCGGCATCACCGTCTCGGTCCTCTTCATGGGCATCGGCGTCGTCCTCAACTACGTCGTCCCGGAGAAGGCCTTCGGCTACGTCACCTCGGTGGCCACCGCGGCCGGCATCTGGACCTGGCTGATGATCCTGGTCAGCCACGTCCGGTACCGCCGCGCGGTGGAGGCGGGCCGGCTGCCGGCGTCCGCCTTCCCGGCGCCGGGCGGCGCGGTGTGCAGCTGGATCGCCATAGTGTTCCTGCTCTTCGTCACGGGCCTCATCGCGTACGACGCCGACTCGCGGGTCTGCCTGTATGTGATGGCGGGCTGGGCGGCGGCGCTGGGGATCGGCTGGGCCGTCCTCACGTCCCGTAACCCGGAGGTCGCCGAGCGCCGGGACCCGGTCCTGGAGAAGGTCGGCTGACGCCCGGAGCTCACCATGTGGGCCGTCCCGTACCACCCCTCGGTACGGGACGGCCCTCTTGCTTATCCTGGCCAGCATGCTGACCATCACCCAGGCCCTCGTCGACCAGATCGTCGCCCACGCGCGCAAGGACCACCCCGACGAGGCGTGCGGCGTCGTCGCGGGGGCGGCCGGGGCGGACCGGCCCGAGCGGTTCATCCCGATGCTGAACGCGGCCATGTCGCCCACGTTCTACGAGTTCGACTCCGGCGATCTGCTCAAGCTCTACCGCGAGATGGACGACCGCGACGAGGAGCCGGTGGTCATCTACCACTCCCACACGGCCACCGAGGCCTACCCGTCCCGCACCGACATCTCCTACGCCAACGAGCCCGGTGCCCACTACGTCCTGGTCTCCACGGCGGACACCGACGGCCTCGGCGACTTCCAGTTCCGCTCGTTCCGCATCGTGGAGGGCGAGGTGACGGAGGAGGAGGTCACCGTCGTCGAGGCGTACTGATCACCGTACGCCCGACCAACTCGCCCGGTTGGAGAGGGTGTTGAAGCAAGGGGCGCGGGGCTGTGGCGATATGCGGCTCCGCCGCGCGGGCGCGACCAGCCACGACGGCGCCGCAGCGGACCGACGACGTGACCCGGCACTTCCAGCGGAGCGCTCACATGCCCCACCGGGCCGCCCGCCGGCTGGTGACCCACCGCACGAGCGCCGCCGCGGCCGTCGCCGACCAGCCCGACAACCGTGTCTTCCTGGACGGACCCGACGACCACGCGCGCATGGCCGACGGCTTCGGCGGCCGCCGGCTGCTGCGCGAGGGCGACACCGTGCGCGCGTACGCCTATGTCGACGGCGACAACCGGGGCGGAGCCCGGCAGGCCGTCCAGCACCTCGTCCAGCTCGGCCGCCGGCACAGCGCGACCGTCACCGGCCCCTACGACCAGGAACAGTCCGCCGCCGAACGGCCGGCTACCTGGACGTCCTCCAGGACGCCCCGCCCGAGCTGACCGAACGCTCCGAATGCACCCGGCTTCGGACCTCATGGCCTCCGGCGCACTGGAGGCACCGCGCGCCCGCGGGCGCCGGGTGTCCGAGGACGTGGCCGACCTCGTGGAGTCGGCCGACCCGCCGCTGACCACGGTCCACCAGGACGTGGAGGGGATGGGCCGGCTGATGGCGGGGCTCCAGTTCGAGCGGACGTCCGAGCCGCCGTCGGTCGTCGTGCCGACCCGGCTCACGGTGCGCGAGTCGGCCTGAGCCGGGCGCTCCGAGCTGTGCGGTCTCACTACCCGGCTGAAATCGGTCCGAAATGTGAGATCACACTCCGGAAGGGCAACAGGGAATCGATACGATGAGCCCATGGTTCTGAACGACGTGAGCGACAAGGCGCCGAGCGTGCTGCTCGTGGCGCGGCTGCACGTCGACCTGTGCAGGCTGAACAGCGCCATCTGTTGACGCTGCCCTGCCGCCGTACGGCCGTGAGCCGCGGCACCCCGAGCACCATCCGCACTCCGCGCCGCCGCGCGCCCACAGACCAGACACCTTCCGACAGGAGCCCGCAACCATGGCCATCGAGGTCCGCATCCCCACCATCCTCCGCACCTACACCGACGGGCAGAAGGCGGTGGAGGGCAACGGGGACACCCTCGCCGCGCTCTTCTCCGACCTCGAGACCCGGCATGCGGGCATCCAGGCCCGTATCGTGGACAACGGCGAGCTGCGCCGCTTCGTCAACGTCTACCTGAACGACGAGGACGTCCGCTTCCTCGAAGGCATCAACACCAAGGTCGCCGACGGCGACAACGTCACGATCCTGCCGGCCGTGGCCGGCGGTATGGCCTGATCCGGATGCGCTACGACTCCCCGATCGCCGCGGTTGGCAACACCCCCCTGGTGTGCCTGCCGCGGCTCTCGCCGTCCGAGGACGTCCGTATCTGGGCCAAGCTGGAGGACCGCAACCCCACCGGCTCGGTCAAGGACCGCCCGGCCCTGTACATGATCGAGCAGGCGGAGAAGGACGGCCGCCTCACGCCGGGCTGCACGATCCTGGAGCCCACCTCCGGCAACACCGGCATCTCCCTGGCCATGGCGGCCAAGCTCAAGGGCTACCGCATGGTCTGCGTGATGCCCGAGAACACCTCCCAGGAGCGCCGGGCGCTGCTCGGCATGTGGGGCGCCGAGATCATCCCGTCCCCGGCCGCGGGCGGCTCCAACACCGCCGTACGGGTCGCCAAGGAGCTCTCCGTCGAGCACCCCGACTGGGTGATGCTCTACCAGTACGGCAACCCCGACAACGCGGGCGCCCACTACGCCACCACCGGCCCGGAGATCCTCGCCGACCTCCCCTCGATCACCCACTTCGTCGCCGGCCTCGGCACCACCGGCACCCTGATGGGCGTCGGCCGCTACCTCCGCGAGAACAAGCCGGACGTCAAGATCGTCGCCGCCGAACCGCGCTACGACGACCTGGTCTACGGTCTCCGCAACCTCGACGAGGGCTTCGTCCCCGAGCTCTACGACGCCTCCGTCCTCACCACCCGCTTCTCGGTCGGCTCGGCCGACGCCGTCACCCGCACCCGCGAACTCCTCCAGCAGGAGGGCATCTTCGCGGGCGTCTCCACGGGCGCGGCCCTGCACGCGGCGATCGGCGTCGGCAACAAGGCGCTGAAGGCGGGCGAGTCGGCCGACATCGTGTTCATCGTGGCGGACGGAGGCTGGAAGTACCTGTCGACGGGCGTGTACACGGCGGCGACGACGGAAGAGGCCATCGAGACCTTGCAGGGCCAACTCTGGGCATGACGGCCAACCCAGGGGCGCGGGGCTGTGTTGACTGTGCGGCCACCGCCGCGTGGGCGCGACCGGCCCCCACCGGCCCGCACTCGACGCACCACCTCTAGAAACTAGGCGGACAGGTGACGGACCTGATCCCACAGGACCGGGTCCACCACCCCCACCCTCCGCCGGAACTCCCACACCGGCACTTCCCGCAACTCGTCGGTCTCCAGGAAGCTGGCTCGTCCCCGGGCGTCCCCCACCGCCCCCGGCGGCAACGGGATCACCCCGGTCCGCTCGTCGTGGTACTTGCTGGTGATCTTCGCGACCGTCGCCCGCTCCCCGTGCACCACCAGCACCAGACAGGGCCGGTCCTTCCCGCCGGGCCCGTCCTCGAACGGGACGTTCGCCCACCAGATCTCCGCGGGCCGCGGCCGCGTCCGAGCCCGCTCGCCCGCCCGGCCCGGCGGACGTGACCGTCGCCCCCCGGGTCGTCGCCCCCGCCCCCATCCGTCGACGAGCGTGGCGACCAGCGCGAGCAGTACCACCGCCGCGAGCGCCAGCCACCAGGACGTGTCCATAGCGACGACGGTACCGGCGCGTGCCCACAGACGCGCGCCCTCTCGCGCGCCTCACCCGCCCCGCTTCCAGCCGAACCGGTGACACCACAGGTGAGTTCGCCCACAACAGCCCTTGGTGGAGGAGCGACGGGGGGTTTTGCGCCTTACGCTCGACGGACCGCACGACCCCCGTCTCCGTCCCAGAAAAGTTCCCGCCAGCGGAGGTTTCTGTTTCATGAAGCTCACCGTCGTCGGCTGCTCGGGGTCGTTCCCGTCCGCGGAATCGGCCTGCTCGAGCTACCTCGTAGAGGCCGACGGCTTCCGGCTGCTCCTCGACATGGGCAACGGCGCCCTGGGCGAGTTGCAGCGCCACTGCGGTCTCTACGACCTCGACGCGATCTTCCTCAGCCATCTGCACGCCGACCACTGCATCGACATGTGCGCGTACTTCGTCGCGCGCTACTACCGCCACGACGGCGGCCGCTGCGACCCCATCCCGGTCTACGGCCCCGAGGGCACCGAGCACCGCCTCACCACGGCCTACGCCGACACCCCCACCGCCTCCTCCATGAGCGAGGTCTTCGACTTCCACACGGTCAAGCCGTCCACGTTCGAGATCGGCCCGTTCACGGTGCACACGGAGCGCGTGGCGCACCCGGTGGAGGCGTACGGCATCCGGGTCGAGCACGGCGGCAAGTCGCTGACGTACTCCGGCGACAGCGGCATCAGCCCCGCCCTCGACGAACTCGCCCGCGACACCGACCTGTTCCTGTGCGAGGCCGCCTTCACGCACGGCAAGGAGAACATCCCCGACCTGCACCTCAACGGCCGCGAGGCGGGCGAGACGGCGACCCGGGCAGGCGCCCGCCGCCTGGTCCTCACCCACATCCCCCCGTGGACCGACCCGCGGGTCAACCTGGTCGACGCGCGTGCGGTGTACGCCGGCCCGGTGGAACTGGCGGTGCCGAGGCAGTCGTACGAGATCTGACAGATACGTGCGCGAAGGCCCCGGCACCTCCTCGGTGCCGGGGCCTTCGTCATGCCGAACGGGATCTCACGCCTTCGTGAGGTCCTCGACCTCCTCCTCGGGCTCGCGGCCCGGGGTGGGGAGGTTCCACTTGATGATGGCGAAGCGGAAGACCGAGTAGTAGATCGCCGCGAAGACCAGGCCGATCGGGATGATCATCCAGGGCTTGGTGGCCAGGCCCCAGTTGAGGAAGTAGTCGATCGCGCCGGCCGAGAAGCTGAAGCCGTGGTGGACGCCCAGGGCCCAGGTGACGTACATCGAGACGGCGGTCAGCAGCGCGTGGATGACGTAGAGCACCGGCGCGATGAACATGAACGCGAACTCGATCGGCTCGGTGATGCCGGTGACGAAGGACGTCAGCGCGAGCGACACCATCATGCCGCCGACGGCCTTGCGGCGCTCGGGGCGGGCGGTGTGCGTGATCGCGAGGGCGGCGGCCGGCAGGGCGAACATCATGATCGGGAAGAAGCCCGTCATGAACTGGCCGGCGGTCGGGTCGCCGTGGAAGAAGCGCGGCAGGTCACCGTGCCAGACGGCGCCGGACGCGTCCTTGAAGGAGCCGATCTCCTGCCAGGCCACCGTGTTGACGAACTGGTGCATGCCGACCGGGAGCAGCGCGCGGTTGATCGCGCCGAAGATGGCCGCACCGAAGGCGCCGAGACCGGTCATCCACTGGCCGAAGTCGGTGATGACGCTGCCGATCGGCTCCCAGACCAGACCGAAGAAGACGCCGACCGCGGTGCCGATGAAGGCCATCAGGATCGGGACCAGACGGCGGCCGTTGAAGAAGCCCAGCCAGTCGGGGAGCCTGGTGCGGTGGAAGCGCTGCCAGGTGACCGCGGCGATCAGACCCATGATGATGCCGCCGAGCACCTTGGGGTCGTTGTAGGTCGCGGCGACGTCCGCGCCCTTGGTTATCTTCGCCTCGGTGATCGGGAACGCGGTCAGGACGTTCTTGTACACCAGGAAGCCGACCAGCGCCGCCAGCGCGGTCGAGCCGTCGGACTTCTTGGCGAAGCCGATGGCGATGCCGACGCAGAACAGCAGCGGCAGATTGCTGAAGACCGCGTCCCCGGCCGTGGCGAACACGGACGCGACCTTGTTCCAGCCGAGGCCGTCCTTGCCGAAGACGTCGTTCTGTCCGAGCCGCAGCAGAATGCCCGCCGCCGGCAGCACGGCGATCGGGAGCTGCAGGCTGCGTCCTACCTTCTGCAGGCCCTGGAACAGGCCTGATCCCCACTTCTTCGTGGGAGCCGCCGTGGGCGCGGTGGCGGTGCTCATAGACTTCCTCCATCGGGTGGTGGTCTACACCACTCAGTGGTGTAGACCTGTTGTAGCAGATGAAGTCCGCATAAAGGAACCCATGAATTCCGCAACCGGAGCGCTACGCGCCGTACATGGCGAAAGGCCCCCGGACCGGCGGTCCGAAGGCCCAATACACCGGTTGGCGACCGCCCCTCATGTGGTGTAGACCAGTCATGGACGACGATTGGATTGCTGTGCCGTCATCTTTCGGTACGCACGGCGCCATCGCTCGCAAACTTGGGCCAACTGTGCATGAGGAGACCGAAATGGCCAGCAAGGCTGAGAAGATCGTCGCCGGGCTCGGCGGCATCGACAACATCGAAGAGGTCGAGGGCTGCATCACCCGCCTGCGCACCGAGGTCGTCGACGCCGCCAAGGTCGACGAGGCCGCGCTGAAGGCCGCCGGCGCACACGGTGTCGTCAAGATGGGCACCGCCATCCAGGTCGTCATCGGCACCGACGCCGACCCGATCGCCGCGGAGATCGAAGACATGATGTGAACCGCTCCGGTTCACCCTTGAGGGCCCCTTTCCGACGCGGAAGGGGCCCTCTCCGTTCGTGGGGCTAGGCTCATCGCCATGTCACGAATCGACGGCCGCACCCCCGAACAGCTCCGCCCCGTCACCATCGAACGCGGCTGGAGCAAGCACGCCGAGGGCTCCGTCCTCGTCTCCTTCGGCGACACCAAGGTCTTCTGCACCGCCTCCGTCACCGAAGGCGTCCCCCGCTGGCGCAAGGGCAGCGGCGAGGGCTGGGTCACCGCCGAGTACTCCATGCTTCCCCGCGCCACCAACACCCGCGGCGACCGCGAGTCCGTCCGCGGCAGGATCGGCGGCCGCACCCACGAGATCAGCCGCCTCATCGGCCGCTCCCTGCGCGCGGTCATCGACTACAAGGCGCTCGGCGAGAACACGATCGTCCTCGACTGCGACGTCCTCCAGGCCGACGGCGGCACCCGCACCGCCGCCATCACCGGCGCGTACGTCGCCCTCGCCGACGCCGTCGCCTGGGCCCAGGGCAAGAAGCTGATCAAGGCCGGCCGCCAGCCGCTCACCGGCACGGTCTCCGCGGTCTCGGTCGGCATCGTCGGCGGAGTCCCGCTCCTCGACCTCTGCTACGAGGAGGACGTCAAGGCCGACACCGACATGAACGTCGTCTGCACCGGCGACGGCCGCTTCGTCGAGGTCCAGGGCACGGCCGAGGC
Organism: Streptomyces sp. NPDC001617; assembly: GCF_053596855.1. NCBI lineage: Bacteria > Bacillati > Actinomycetota > Actinomycetes > Kitasatosporales > Streptomycetaceae > Streptomyces > Streptomyces sp. NPDC001617. The sequence continues at coordinate 12,353 of NZ_JBSFHA010000015.1, read as the reverse complement.
AGAGCCCTTCGCCCGTGAGGAGCTGAACGCCCTCCTCGACCTGGCCGTCACCGGCTGCACGGAACTCGCTGTCCTCCAGCACAAGGCACTTGATACGGTCCTCGAAAGGTAAAGGACAGGCCAAGAAGAGGTGGCCGACGGGGGCAACCTCCGGCCCCCGCCCCGGCGTCCCCAAGGGTGTGGGCGCACGGCACACCACCGTGCGCCCGACCATTACGGGGGCCGTGGGGCCCGTGCAGAGGAGGGACCACAGTCATGGCCGCGAGCCGAGGCCGCCCGAGGCGCCGTACCACCGTCACCCTCGCAGCGGTGGCAGCCGTCGCACTGACGGCCGGACTCGCCACCGGCTGCGACGCCGTCGACAAGGCCCTGGACTGCGTCCAGACCGCCGACGCCATCGCCGACAGCGTCACCAACCTCCAACAGGCCGTGGAGAACGCGTCGAACGACCCCACCCAGCTCGACGACTCCCTCGCCGCCATCGACAAGAACCTCGACAAGATCGGCGACAAGACCGACAACGCCGACGTCAACAAGGCGGTCGACGACCTCGACAAGGCCGTCTCCAACGTCCGCACGGCCATCAAGAACGGCGACAACACCCCGGACGTGAGCCCGGTGACGGACGCGGCGGGCGAACTGACGAAGGTCTGCACCTCATAACGGACCGGCGAACGGCACCCGGAATACTGGCCCCCATGACGCCCACGCCCAGGACGACGCGCCTGATCCTCGCCACCCGTAACGTCGGAAAGATCACCGAGCTGAGGTCGATCCTCGCCGAAGCGGGCCTCCCGCACGAACTGGTCGGCGCGGAGGCCTACCCCGACGTGCCGGACGTCAAGGAAACAGGCGTGACCTTCGCAGAGAACGCCCTGCTCAAGGCCCACGCCCTCGCCCGGGCGACGGGCCTCCCGGCGGTGGCCGACGACTCGGGCCTGTGCGTGGACGTGCTGAACGGCGCCCCCGGCATCTTCTCCGCCCGCTGGGCGGGCAAGCACGGCGACGACAAGGCCAACCTGGAGCTGTTGTTGGCCCAGCTGTCGGACATCGCGGACGACCAACGGGGCGCCCACTTCGCCTGCGCGGCGGCACTCGCCCTGCCGGACGGCACGGAGCGGGTGGTGGAGGGGCAGTTGCGGGGAGTTCTGCGGCACGCCCCGACCGGCTCGAACGGCTTCGGGTACGACCCGATCCTGCAACCGGAGGGCGACTCACGAACGTGCGCGGAACTGTCCCCGGAGGAGAAGAACGCGATCAGCCATCGAGGGAAGGCGTTTCGGGCGTTGGTGCCGGTGGTGCGGGAGCTGTTGGGCTGACCCACACGGAAACGGCCTGTGAACCGTTCCTTGGATTCACAGGCCGTTCATGTGCGGCGGAAGGGATTCGAACCCTCAAGCCCGGTCAGGGGCCACAGGACCTAAACCTGCTGTGTCGCCATTGCACCACCGCCGCTTAACCGGCTGCCATCGTACCGGGCGCTGCCCGGCGTCTGTTGCCTCCCCCGCACCAGGTGCTGGTGATCGCGTGGCAGTCGGGGCCCGAAACACAAAGCGGCCCGCCCCGGGGCACCCCGGTACGAGGCGCTCGGTCGGTGAAGGCGGGTTCTCAGATCCCCAGATCCTTGATGATCTTCGCCACGTGGCCCGTCGCTCGGACGTTGTACAGGGCCCGTTCGACCTTGCCCGCCTCGTCCACGATGATCGTGGAGCGGATGACGCCCATGTAGGTCTTGCCGTAGTTCTTCTTCTCGCCGTACGCGCCGTAGGCCTCGGTGACCGTCTTCTCCGGGTCGGCGGCCAGCTTGACCTTCAGGGACTCCTTCTCGCGGAACTTCGCCAGCTTCTCCGGGGTGTCGGGGGAGATGCCGATGACGTCGTAGCCGGCGCCGGCCAGGAGGTCGAGGTTGTCCGTGAAGTCGCAGGCCTGCTTGGTGCAGCCGGGCGTGAGGGCCGCCGGGTAGAAGTAGACGATGACCTTGCGGCCCTTGTGGGACGACAGGGACACGTCGTTGCCGTCGGCGTCCGGCAGGGTGAAGTCGGGGGCCACGTCGCCGGGCTGGAGTCGCTCGCTCATCGGACCAGCCTAACCGGGGGTCCTGACAGTGCGACGGACGGCGGAACTGACAGACTGTCCAGAACACACCTTCACCGGACTTCGGAGGCCCCACGGTGGCGGACACGTCGGACACCAGAACCCCGGCGCAGATCGAGGCGGACATCAAAGCCCGCCGCGAAGTGCTGGCCGAGACGCTCGACGAGATCGGGGTGCGGGTACATCCGAGGACGATCGTCGGTGATGCCAAGGCCAAGGTCGTCTCGAACATCGACCACACGCTGGGGCGGGCCTACGTCGGGGTCAACAAGGCTGTCACCGATGTGAAGGCCCAGTTCGTGGACGAGGAGGGCGGGGTGCGGGTGGAGCGGGTCGTGCCCGTCGCCCTCGTCGCCGTCGGAATCGTCGGGCTCGTCGTCTTCGGGTCCCGGCGCCGCAAACGCTGAAGCAACCCCGGACCCGGCAGCGTACGGACTCCGCAAAGGCAGGTAGGTTCAGGGCGTGAGCGCCAACAGAAACGACCACAGCAACGCGCAGCACGACAAGCTGCCCATCCGGATGCTGCACGACCGGGTTCTCGTCAAGCAGGAGACCGGTGAGGGCGAGCGGCGGTCGGGCGGCGGCATCCTGATTCCCGCCACGGCGGCCGTGGGGCGCCGGCTGGCGTGGGCCGAGGTCGTCGCGGTGGGGCAGAACGTGCGGACCGTGGAGCCGGGGGACCGGGTGCTGTACGACCCGGAGGACCGGGCCGAGGTCGAGGTGCGCGGTGTCGCCTATGTGCTCATGCGCGAGCGTGATCTGCACGCCGTGGCCGCCGACCGGTTCGAGGGGTCCGAGGACACGACCGGCCTGTACCTGTAGAACGACGGTGAGAAGGGCCGGTGACCATCGTCACCGGCCCTTTGTGGAAGCAAGGCGACCTCAGTGCACTGATCCCTAGTTTCTTCGGCCGGTCGACTGTGGGCCCGCCGTGGTGCCGGTCGTGGTGCCGGTGTCCGTGCCGCCCGTGGTGCCGTCGGTGGTTCCCCCGGTGTCCGTGCCCGCGGTGGTGCCGCCCGTCGTGGTGCCGTCGGTCGTGGTCCCCGTGGTCCCGCCGCCTGTGGTGCTGCCGGTCGTGGCGCCGGTCGTGGTGCCGCCGTCCGTGGTGGTGCCGCCGTCGGTCGTGGTCGCCCCGCCCGTGGTGGTCGTACCGCCGTTGTCCTGGCCCTGGGTCTGGCCCTGGTTGTCCTGGCCGCCGGTGCCGGGGGTGCCGCCGTTGTCCTGGCCGGCGGTGGCCGGGGCCGAGGGCAGGCTGTTCGGCGGGGTCTGGGTCTGGTCCGCGCCCGGCATGAGTTCGAGGTCGAAGTCGGTGGCCGGCTTCCCCTTCAGGGCCGCCTTCGTGTACTGCGCCCAGATCTGCGCGGGCGGGCCGCCGCCGTTGACGCGCTGCAGGCCCATCGCGCCGTACAGCGGCTTGTGCTGGGCGGTGACCGGGTCCTGGCCCATCACCGAGACGACCGTCGCGAGGTCGGGGGTGTAGCCGGCGAACCAGGCGGCCTTGTCGTCCTCCGCCGTACCGGTCTTGCCGGCGGCGGGTCGGCCGGCGCCCAGGGCGGCGGTGGCGGTGCCGTTCTCGACGACGCTCTGCAGGATGGACGTGGTGGTGTCGGCGGCCTGCCGGCTGACGGCCCGCGTGGTGGTGTCCTTGGGCAGGTCGACGACGTCCTGTCCGTCCTTGGTGATCGACTTGACCATCGTGAACGCGTCGTGCTCGCCGTGGTTGGCGAGGGTCGCGTAGGCTTCCGCCATGTCGAGGACGCTGGCGGTGTTCACGCCGAGCGCGATCGACGGGTTGGCGTTCAGGTCGGGGGTGTCCTTCGGGATGCCGAGGGCGGTCGCGGTGTCCAGGACCTTCTGCGGGCCCACGTCCACGGCCATCTGCGCGTACACCGCGTTGACGGACTTGTCGGTGGCGGTACGGACGGTGATGTCGCCGTAGGAGACGTCGTCCTCGTTCGAGGGGGCGTACGCCCCGCCGCTCCAGCCCTGTACGGGGCGCTTGTTGGTGCCGTCGTAGTAGGTGTTGGGCGTGATGACCTGGCCGTCCTGCGTCTCGGAGTTGTTCTGGACGGCGGAGGTGAACACGAAGGGCTTGAAGGTGGAGCCGACCTGGAAGTCGCCGCGGGTCGCGCCGTTCGTGTACTGCTTGACGAAGTCGATGCCGCCGTACATGGCGACGACCTGGCCGGTCTTGGGGTCGACGGAGGCGCCGCCCGCGCGGACGTAGTTGTCGACCTTGTTGTTCTTCTTGTCGAGCTTCTTCATCACCTGGTCGTCGACGGCCTTCACGAAGGCGTCCTGCTTGCTCTTCTGCAGGGTCGTCGTGATGCGGTAGCCGCCGGCCGCGAGCTCGTCCGTGGTGACGATCTTGTTCTGGTTGAGATACGTCTTCACCGCGTCGACGAGGTAGCCGCGCTGCCCGGACATGCCGGTGGAGACGGTCTGCTCCTTCGGCCTCGGGAACTTGAGGCCGGCCCGCTTGCTCTCGCTCAGCCAGCCCTTCTTGACCATGCCGTCCAGGACGTAGTTCCAGCGGGCCACGGCCGCCGACTTGTTCTCCGGATGCGCCACCACGTCGTACTCGCTCGGCGCGTTGACGAGCGCGGCGAGGTAGGCGGCGCGGGCCGGGTCGAGGTCGGTGGCGTCCACGCCGTAGTAGGCCTGGGCGGCGGCCTGGATGCCGTAGGCGTTGCGGCCGAAGTAGCTGGTGTTGAGGTAGCCCTCGAGGATCTCGTCCTTGGACTTCTCGCGGTCCAGCTTGATCGAGATGAAGAACTCCTTCACCTTGCGGGTGACGGTCTGCTCCTGCGCCAGGTAATAGTTCTTCACGTACTGCTGGGTGATCGTCGAGCCGGACTGCTTGCCCTTGCCGGTCGCGGTGTTCCAGCCGGCGCGCAGCATCGCCTTGGGGTCGATCGCGGACTCGGTGTAGAAGTCGCGGTCCTCGGCGGCGAGGACGGCGTGCTGGGCGTTCTTGGAGACCTGGGCGAGGGTGACGTTCTCGCGGTTGATCTCGCCGTCGCGGGCGATCTGGGAGCCGTCCGCGTAGAGGTAGACGTTGGCCTGCTTCATGGCGAGGGCGTTGGCCGACGGGATCTGCACCAGCGAGTAGCCGAGGAAGAACAGGCCGATCAGCAGCAGTATCCCGATCACGAAGGTGCCGAGCACCCAGCGCCAGGTCGGGACCAGCCGACGCCAGCCCGTGCGCTTCGGCCGCTTCGGCTTCTCGCCGCCCGGCTCGGGGGGCCCTTGCGGTTCCCTCGGCGCCCGGCCCGGAGGCTGGGCGGCCTGCTGCGGCTGCGGCTCGTCGCTCATGTCGTGCACGGACTCCTGTTTCGCGGTGTACGTTCCCGTACGCCCTCGTACGCGTTCTGCGCCCCCAGTTGAAGACTCTCGCACCAAGCGTTCCGTTCCCGGATCACGGCACGCTTCGGTCTCGAAAAATGCGTGGCGTGCGTCACTGCGTGGGCAGTAGGCTCCTGCGCTTCGGTGTCGGCGGGCCGAGGAGGGCTGTGGTGTGGGCGCTGGACGGTTGTACGTCGCCGTCGCGGCGGGCGGTTTCAGACGGTACGCGACGTATCGTGCGGCCACGGTGGCAGGGGTGTTCACCAATACGGCCTTCGGGTTGATCCTTGTCTACACCTACACCGCCCTCTGGAACGAACGGCCCCACCTGGGTGGTTACGACCTCCCCCAGGCCATCACCTATGTGTGGATCGGCCAGTCGCTGTTCAAGACGCTCGCCAACGGTGGCGGGGGCGTGGAGACCGAGCTGATGGAGCGCATCCGCACCGGCGATGTCGCGGTCGACCTGTACCGCCCGGCCGACCTCCAACTGTGGTGGCTGGCCACGGACTTGGGGCGCTCCGCCTTCGAGCTGCTGGGGCGCGGGGTGCCGCCCTTCGTGCTCGGCGCGCTGCTCTTCGACATGGCGCTGCCCACCGACGCGACGACCTGGCTGGCCTTCCTGGTCTCGGTGTTCCTGGCGGCGCTGGTCAGCTTCGGGCTGCGCTACCTGGTCGCGCTGACCGCGTTCTGGCTGATGGACGGCACGGGCATGATCCAGATCGCGTGGCTGACGGGCTGGTTCTGCTCGGGGATGGTGCTGCCGCTGAACGTCTTCCCGGGCACAGCCGGCGAGGTCGTACGAGCCCTGCCGTGGTCGTCGCTGCTGCAGGCACCGGCGGACGTGTTCCTCGGGCAGGCCGATGTGCTGTCCACGTACGCCTTCCAGGCCATGTGGGCGGTGGTGCTGCTGGCGGCCGGACGGATGGTGCAGGCGGCGGCGACACGGCGGGTGGTGGTGCAGGGTGGCTGAGACGGTTCAGCCGATCCAGGAGGTCCGGGCGATCCGGGTCCCGAAGGCCCGGGACGGGGTGCGGGCGTACTTCCTGATCGCCGGCATGTGGATCCGCTCCACGATGGCCTACCGCGCCTCCTTCGCGCTGATGACCTTCACCAACTTCGCGGCGACCGCGCTCGACTTCGTCGCGATCCTGCTGATGTTCTCCCGCGTCCACGCGCTCGGCGGCTGGTCGTTGCAGCAGGTCGCCTTCCTCTACGGCGTCTCCAGCACCACCTTCGGGCTCGCCGACATGGTGATCGGCTCGATGGAGCGGCTGGGCCGGCGGGTGCGCGACGGCACCCTGGACACGCTGCTGGTGCGCCCGGTGCCGGTGCTGGCGCAGATGGCGGCCGACCAGTTCGCGCTGCGGCGGCTCGGCCGCACCACACAGGGCGCGCTGGTGCTCACCTACGCGGTGCTGCACCTCGACATCGACTGGACGCCGCTGAAGGTGCTGCTGATGCCGGTGATGCTGGTCAGCGGCTGCGCGATCTTCTGCGCGGTGTTCATCGCGGGCGCCGCCTTCCAGTTCGCGGCGCAGGACGCGGCCGAGGTGCAGAACGCGTTCACCTACGGCGGTACGACACTGCTCCAGTACCCGCCGACGGTGTTCGCGACGGAGCTGCTGCGCGGGGTGACCTTCGTGCTGCCCCTCGCCTTCGTCAACTGGGTACCGGCGACCTATGTGTTGGGGCTGCCGTACCCGCTGGGGCTGCCGGAATGGGTGGCGTTCGCGCCGCCGCTGGTGGCCGCCGCGTGTCTGGCACTGGCGGGCCTGGCCTGGCGTGCGGGTCTCAGGTCGTATCGGAGTACGGGGAGTTGAGGACGGACATGGCGGACGCTGACCCCTTCATCGAGGTGGACCGGCTGGAGAAGGTCTTCGACGTGCGCAGGAAGACCGGGTTCCTGCGGCGCGAGCGGCGCGAGGTCCGGGCCGTCGACTCGATCTCCTTCACCGTGGCGAGCGGCGAGATGGTCGGGTACATCGGGCCGAACGGCGCCGGGAAGTCGACCACCATCAAGATGCTGACGGGAATCCTGACGCCGAGCGGGGGCCGGCTGCGCGTCGCCGGCATCGACCCGTCCCGCGAGCGCACCCGGCTCGCGCACCGCATCGGGGTGGTGTTCGGGCAGCGTACGACGCTGTGGTGGGACCTCCCGCTGATCGACTCGTACAAGCTGATGCACCGCATGTACCGCATCCCGGACGCCCGTTACCGGGCGAACCTGGACCGCTGCGTCGAACTCCTGGAACTGGCCGAGCTGTTGGAGGTCCCGGTACGCCAGCTCTCGCTCGGCCAGCGGATGCGCGGCGACATCGCGGCGGCGCTGCTGCACGACCCCGAGGTGCTGTACCTGGACGAGCCGACGATCGGGCTGGACGTCATCTCGAAGGCCAAGGTGCGGGATTTCCTGCGGGAGTTGAACGAGGAGCGCGGCACCACGGTGCTCCTGACCACCCACGACCTCCAGGACATCGAGCAGTTGTGCTCGCGGGTGATGGTCATCGACCACGGGCGGCTCATGTACGACGGTGCGCTCGCCGGGCTGCACGAGATCGGGGAGAGCGAGCGGACCCTGGTGGTGGACCTGGAGCGGGAGCTGCCCCCGATCGACGCGGCGCCCGCGCGGGTGGTGAAGGTGGAGGGACCTCGGCAGTGGCTCGCGTTCCCGGCGGCCGAGTCGGCGGCGGCGCTGGTGGCGCGGGTCGCGGCGGAATATCCGCTGGTGGACCTGTCGGTGCGGGAGCCGGACATCGAGGCGGTGATCGCGAAGATGTACGCCGGTGCGGCTGGTGGGAAGGCCTCGGAGCAGGCCTCGGAGCAGGCCTCGGAGCAGGCTTCGGAACAGGCCTCGAAGCAGGCTTCGGAGCAGGCCTCGGAACAGGCCGAGAGAGCGGTCTCGTAGCCTCCGGACGGGGGAACTCGTACGCTGCTGTGCATGACCGACGACGCCGCTGTCCCGGAACTTCGCGCATCCGACGCCGACCGTGAACGAGTCGCCGAGGTCCTGCGGGACGCCCTCGCGGAAGGGCGTCTCGACATGGAGGAGTTCGAGGAGCGGCTGGAGGCCACCTACAAGGCGCGGACGTACGGCGAACTCGCGCCGATCACCCGTGATCTGCCGGTGGGGCAGGTGGCCGTGCCCAAGGTCGACATGGTCAAGCATCCTGAGCCGGACGGGAGCTGGACGTCCCGCATCGTCGGCGGCGAGGGGTCGTCCTCGTGGGCGGTCGCCGTGATGTCCGGGTTCGAGCGCAAGGGGCGCTGGACCGTACCCCGGCAGTTCAACTGCTTCGCCTTCATGGGCGGCGGGGAGATCGACCTGCGCGAGGCGAACTTCGCGGCCGGTGAGGTCGAGATCAACTGCATCGCGATCATGGGCGGGATGAACATCATCGTGCCGCCTGGGGTCGAGGTGGTCGTGCGGGGGATCGGGATCATGGGCGGGTTCGACCACAGCGAGGAGGGCGTCCCGGGGGAGCCGGGCGCGCCCCGGGTGATCGTGAACGGGTTCGCCTTCTGGGGCGGCGTCGGCGTCGAGCGGAAGCTGACCAAGGAGGAGCGGCGCCGCCTGAAGGAGGAGCGCCGCCAGGGGAGGCTGGACCGCAGGGCCTCCCCGCGGGAGGTCCAGGAAGACTTCCGGGAGGACGTGATGGACGCCCACCGCAGGATGATCGAGGGGCACCGGGACCTGATGCGGGACCGGCGGGACCGGCACGAGGAGCGGCGGGAACGGCATCGGGAACGGCGGAACCGGCGCCGTTACGACGAGTACTGAGCGCTTCCGGCCGGGAAACCCCGTCCTGTGATCACAGCTCCGCCGGTGCCGAGCCCCTCAGCAGCTTCAGGTCGAAGGTCTCGCCCATCCGCGCGTACCCCTGGTCGCTGGGGTGCAGATGGTCCCCCGAGTCGTAGTCCGCGCGCAGGCGCCTCGGGTTGTACGGGTCCCTCAGCGCCCTGTCGAAGTCGACGACGGCGTCGTAGACCCGGCCCGAGCGGATCTCGGCGTTCACCTGCTGCCGTACCGCCTCGCGGGCCGCCGTGTAGCCGCGGTGGCCCTGGAAGGGCATCAGGGTCGCGCCGATGACCTTGATACCGCGGGCGTGGGCCTGGCCGACCATCGTGCGCAGGCCGGTGAGGATCCGGTCCGGGTCGGCGAGCCTGGGGTTGCGGAGGATGTCGTTGACGCCGAGGTCGATGACGATGACCTTGACGTTGGTGCGGGAGAGCGCGTCGCGGGAGAAGCGGAGGAGGCCGGCCTGGTTGTCGGCGGGGCGGCCGAGGCCGTTGGCGAGGATCTGGTTGCCGCTGATGCCCTCGTTGACGATGCTGTAGCGCGGGACGTTCCGGCCGGACTCGACGGCCGAGCGGAGGCGGTCGGAGAGGATGTCGGTCCAGCGGTGGTTGGCGCCCTGAGTGGAGGTTATGCCGTCGGTGATCGAGTCGCCGAAGGCGACCACCGTGCCGACGGACTCGTTGCTCAGCACGTCCAGGGCGGTGAGGTAGCGCCAGTACGGCGTCTGCTCGGTGTACCCGGTGCCGGTCGTGTCCTCGGTGAGGTCGCCCTGGGCGACGTAGGAGATCTGGCGCGCGTGCTGGTGGTAGGTGACCGGGCCGGACGCGGTGGGGGAGTACGTGGTGACCAGGACGTCGCTGCCCTGCGGGATGAGGACGCGGACCGCGTCGCTGAGGACCTGGCGGCCGGCAGGTATGACGACCGTGGTGTTGCCGGCGAAGGTCAGGCGCCGCATGGTCCCCGCGTTCGCCGCCGCGGTGTCGGAGGTGACGGCCACGGCGATGGACGCGTGGGTGATCGTGAGCGCCGACTGGCCGTAGAGGTTGGAGAGCGTGATGCGGGCACTCGTACCGCCGACGCCCGCGTGCACCACGTTGCGGACCGAGCGGCCCGCCATGCCCTCGGTCTCGGTGCCTGGCTCGGCGCCCGCCGGGGAGGCGGACCAGGCGCCGACCCAGATGCCGGTGGAGGCGGGGGCGGCCGAGTTGTGCGGGGCGTTGCCCTCGGCGAGGGCGTTGGTGGCGGTGTGGCCGTCGTCGGCGGCGACGCCTATGTATAGGGCGGTGGAAAGGCCCACGATCAGGGCGATGATCGCGGAAAGCAGGGCATAACCGTGACGCTTGGTCATGCGGTGCAGGTCTCCTCGGGCAGTGGGAGCCCCGAGGCTCCGTAGTGATCATCTCCATGATGCGGCATGGGAGATGCGGCGTGGGATGAGGGGTCCTCCCCGGTCCTTCCCGGTCTTCCCCGATCGGACAGACGCCGGGAACTCCTGATCCGTTCCAGTAGTCGGTCAGGAAGGGACAATGTGTGCAGGGGATCACGAACGGGTGGAGCGGATGCAACGCACTGATCAGGATAAAACAGATATTCCTGCCGGGGCTGCCCGGGCGATGACCACCTTCAGTGCCGCGGATCTGGAGAAGCAGCGCGGGGTGCGGCGGATGAAGCTCACCGCCACCGGGATGCTGCTGTTCGTGGCGGTGGTGTATGTGCTGGCCAAGTGGGCCTCGAACGCGGGCGCGGGTGCGTGGGCGGGGTATGTGGCGGCCGCCGCCGAGGCGGGGATGGTCGGTGCGCTGGCCGACTGGTTCGCGGTGACGGCGCTGTTCCGGCGGCCGCTGGGGCTGCCCATCCCGCACACGGCGATCATTCCGACGAAGAAGGACCAGCTGGGGGTGTCGCTGGGGGAGTTCGTCGGGGAGAACTTCCTGTCCGAGGACGTGGTGCGGCAGCGGTTGCGGGCGGTGGGTATAGGCAGCCGGCTGGGGGCCTGGCTGGCGGAGCCCGAGCATGCGGACCGGGTGACGGCGGAGCTGTCCGCGGCCTTGCGGGGTGCGCTGACCGTGTTGCGGGACTCGGATGTGCAGGCCGTGGTGGGGGAGGCGATCACCCGGCGGGCCGACGCGCAGGAGATCGGGCCGGGCATCGGGAAGATGCTGGAGAAGATCGTCGCCGACGGGGGGCATCGGCGGGCGGTCGATCTGGTCGTCAGACGGGCGCACGACTGGCTGGTCTGGCACGACGCCGAGATCATGGACGCCGTCCAGGGCGGGGCGCCCGGGTGGACGCCCCGGTTCGTCGACAAGAAGGTCGGGGAGCGGGTCTACAAGGAACTGCTGCGGTTCGTGACGGAGATGCGGGACATGCCGTCGCATCCGGCGCGGGGGGCGCTGGACCGGTTTCTGACGGACTTCGCGGCCGATCTGCAGTCGGACACGGATACGCGGGCTCGGGTGGAGCGGCTGAAGGGCGAGGTACTGGGGCGGGGGGAGGTGCAGGACCTGATCGCCTCGGCCTGGACCGCCGTACGTTCGATGATCGTTTCCGCCGCCGAGGACGAGCGCAGTGAGCTACGGCTGCGGGTGCGGGCGTCGCTGCTGTCGCTGGGGGCGCGGATGGCCGTGGACGCGAAGGTGCAGGAGAAGGTGGACGGGTGGGTCGAGGGGGCCGCCGTGTATGTGGTCACCACGTACCGGAAGGAGATCACCTCCCTGATCACGGACACGGTGGCCGGGTGGGACGCCGAGCACACGACTCGGAAGATCGAGGCTCATATCGGTCGCGACCTGCAGTTCATTCGGATCAACGGCACGGTGGTGGGGTCGTTGGCCGGGTTGTTGATCTATACGGTGTCGCGGGTGCTGGGGGCGTAGGCCTGCGGCGCAGCTGCGGGTTGGGTGGGGGTGTGCGTAGCGCCTGCGGATGGTGGGTGGGTCGGGGCCGGGGCGGGGGGTGTCCGTCCTCGGTCGGGCGGTGCTGTGGCTCAAGAGGGCACCCGGTGACAGACGCCCGCCGCTGCGGGCGGACACGTTCCTCCCGCAGGTCGGCGTGCTCCACCAGTTCGCGGACAAGGGCTGGCTCAAGCCGCTCGGCGCCGACGCGCAGGCACAGC